>NZ_JBHWKQ010000013.1:0-211714 GCF_042730865.1 Streptomyces sp. NPDC059897
GGTCCATAAATCTTCCGGCGCCAACCGTTCGACAAGCGCGGCAGTCATCACCCCAGACTGCCGCAAGATCTCACCAACTGAAATAGCGTCTAAGTGCACCGGGAGCTTCCGCTCCTCGGACGGCGGCACCGTGGACCGGTCCGCGGAGATCTCCCTGTCGGGCAAGGCCGACGCCGACGCGATCAACCGGGTCGTCCGGGAGAAGGCGTCCGACCTCGAGGTCAACCGGGCGAGCGACGGCGAGCTCTCCGTCACCAGCCTGCTGTCCGTCGCCAACAACCTGTGCGCCGGCTTCTTCTTCCTGATGGTTCTCGGCTACGGCCTGACGTGCGCGGTCGCCGGCTCCTTCCCCAAGAAGGGAGTCGGCCCGAGCCGCCGCGAGGCGGAGCAGTCGCTGCCGAGGCCCGTGAAGGCGACGGAGGAGTGGCTGTGGGTCATCGGCGGGCTCGGCCTTCTGGGGTCGATCGTCTTCCGGATC
The DNA here is from genome assembly GCF_042730865.1 of Streptomyces sp. NPDC059897. Taxonomy (NCBI): domain Bacteria; kingdom Bacillati; phylum Actinomycetota; class Actinomycetes; order Kitasatosporales; family Streptomycetaceae; genus Streptomyces; species Streptomyces sp. NPDC059897. The sequence continues at coordinate 479 of NZ_JBHWKQ010000013.1, forward strand.
GTGCTCTGGTAGCGACGGCGAACGGACGCGCCTTCGGCCGCACGGATTCTCCCTGCCCCAAGTACTGGCCCGCACCGTCGCGTTAGGGTTCCCGCGGCGGGTCGGGGCGGGTGCCTGGATGGTCCGGGTGGTGGTGCCGGCGGCCCGGGGAGTGGGTATTCGTGGCTTTTCGGAAGTTCCTCAGTTCGCTCGGTGTCGGTGCGCCCGAGGTCGAGACCACGCTCAGCGCGAGCGCCGTGCGGCCCGGTGATCAGTTGCACTGCAATGTGCAACTGCAGGGCGGCTCCGTGGACATCGAGGTCGAGCGGGTCCGGATCGAGATCGTCACCCGGTTCGAGGACCGGGAGGAGACCGAGACCCAGTGGAGCAACCCGGGTGTCGTCACGTCCCTCGTGCTCGGCGAGAAGTTCGAGCTGAAGGCCGGGGAGACGAAGGACGGGCAGGTCACGTTCGACGTGCCGTGGGAGACCCCGTTGACGCACGTCCTGGGCGGGCGGCCGCTCAAGGGGGCGCGGGTCGCGGTACGCACCGAGCTGAGCGTCGACAACGCCGTGGACCGCGGTGACTTCGACGAGATCCAGGTGCACGCGCTGCCGGCGCAGGACGCGCTGCTGCAGGCCTACGCCAACCTCGGCTTCCGCTTCGACGAGGCGGAGGTGAAGAAGGGGACCCCGAGCGGCGGCGGGAACTCGCAGACCGATTACTGGCAGGAGATCGAGATGTGGTTCCCCGCCGACTACCGGCGTCCTGGCGGGCAGTTGGAGACCGTGTTCGTGGCGCGCCACGACTCGCTCGACCTGATCACCGGCCCGCACGGCCCGTACCCCTTCTCGTACAGCAACATCGACGTGCAGGCGTGGACCGCCTGGCTCGACCAGCACCTGCGGGCCACCTTCCAGCGGTGAAGGCGTAACAACCAGCGCACAGCGCGCAACGCATACGAGGGTGGGGCCCCGTCAGCGTCGGACGGGGCCCCACCCTCGTACTCGTACTGCTGTCGCCTACTGCGGCGGCGGCTGCTGCGTCCAGCCGGACGGCAGGCCACCGCCACCCGGCTGCTGCGGCGGCTGCGGCTGCGGCTGCGGCTGTTGCGGGGCCTGGGGCGGCTGTTGCTGCTGCGGGTAGCCGTAACCCTGCTGGCCCGGCTGCGGGGCCGGCGGCTGCTGCTGGCCGAAGCCCTGCTGCTGCGGCGGGAAACCGGCCGGGGGCATCCCCGGCTGCTGGCCGCCGTACATGCCGCCCGCCTGCATCTGCGCCTCGGCGCGCTGCGCGAAGTCCTCGGCGATCAGCGCCGCGATCTCGAAGTACGCCTCACGCGTCTTCGGGCGCATCATGTCGAGGTCGACCTCGGCGCCCGCCGCCAGGTGCTCGTCGAACGGGACGACGACCACGCCGCGGCAGCGCGTCTCGAAGTGGCTGACGATGTCGTCCACCTTGATCATCTTGCCGGTCTCGCGGACACCGGAGATGACCGTGAGGGAGCGCTGGACGAGGTCCGCGTAGCCGTGCGCCGACAGCCAGTCGAGGGTGGTGCTGGCGCTGCTCGCACCGTCCACCGACGGGGTCGAGATGATGACCAACTGGTCGGCCAGGTCCAGGACTCCGCGCATCGCCGAATAGAGCAGACCGGTGCCCGAGTCGGTGAGGATGATCGGGTACTGCTTGCCCAGGACGTCGAGCGCGGACCGGTAGTCGGCGTCGTTGAAGGACGTCGAGACGGCCGGGTCCACGTCGTTGGCGATGATCTCCAGGCCGGACGGGGCCTGCGAGGTGAACCGGCGGATGTCCATGTACGAGTGCAGGTGCGGAATGTTCTGCACCAGGTCGCGGATGGTGGCGCCGGTCTCGCGACGCACACGGCGGCCGAGCGTGCCGGCGTCCGGGTTGGCGTCGATCGCCAGGATCTTGTCCTGGCGCTCCGAGGCGAGGGTCGCGCCGATCGACATCGTGGTCGTCGTCTTGCCGACGCCGCCCTTGAGGCTGATGACGGCGATGCGGTAGCAGGACATGACCGGCGTGCGCATCATCTGGAGCTTGCGCTGCCGCTCGGCCTCGGCCGCCTTGGCGCCCAGCTTGAACTTGCTGGGGCCCTTGTTGTTGTTCTTCCGCTTCGGCTGGTTGCGCAGGAGACGGTCCGAGCTGAGCTCGACCTGCGCGTTGTAGCCGAGGGGCGCGCCGGGCGCCGAACGCTGCTGGCCCGCACCCGGGTCCCAGCCCGCGCGCGGGTCGACGGCCGGCTGCGGATACGCGTTCGGGGCGGGGGCCCCGGGAGCGGCCTGCTGACCGGGTACGGGCTGGCCGGGGGCCGGCTGTCCCGGAGCGGGCTGGCCCTGCTGGGGCGGCTGACCGTACGGGGCCTGCGGCGCGGGCGGCGCCTGGGCGGCCGGGTCCTGGCCGGGAGCGGGCTGGGGCTGCGGCTGCTGCTGCGGCGGGTAGCCGTAACCCGGAGCGGGCTGCTGCGGATAGCCGTAACCACCCGCGGCAGGAGGCTGCGGCGCGGCGGGGGCCGGCTGACCGGGAGCGGGCTGCTGCGGCGCGGGCTGCCCATAGGGACCCGGCTGCTGCGGAGCGCCGTACGGTCCCGGCTGCTGCGGCGCGGGCTGTTGCGGAGCGGGCTGGCCGTACGGTCCCGGCTGCTGCGGGGGCATCGGCTGACCCGGCTGGCCGGGGGCGGGCTGAGCCTGCGGCTGCGGCTGCGCCGGGGGCTGCGGCTGCTGCTGCGGCGGGTAGCCGTAACCCGGGGCGGGAGGCTGCGGATAGCCGTAACCACCCGCGGCGGGCGGCTGCGGCGCGGCGGGAGCGGGCTGACCAGGAGCGGGCTGCTGCGGCGCGGCCTGCGGATAGCCGTAACCATCGGCCGTCGGCGGCTGCGGCGCGGCCGGAGCCGGCTGACCAGGAGCCGGCTGACCGGGAGCGGGCTGACCAGGAGCCGGCTGCTGCGGCGCGGCCTGCGGATAGCCGTAGCCGTCAGCGGTCGGCGGCTGCGGCGCGGCGGGCGCCGGCTGACCGGGAGCCGCCTGCGGAGCGACCGGAGCCGCACCTTCCGCGGCCACCGGAGCACCGGGCACGGCCGAACCGGCCGCGTCGGCCGCCTGGTTCACCTCTGCGGCACCGCCGGACGTCGCGGGCTCGGACGTCGCCGTCGCGGCTTCCACACCGTCCTCGGCGTCGTCATCGTCATCGTCGTCCCCCCACAGATCACCCGTGGGGTCGACGGTCCCGGAGCGTCGGCTCGACGCGGCGGGGTCGGCATCGGCGGCGGGCGGAGCGGCGGGAGCGGCCGGCGGTGCGGCCGGTGCCGGCTCACCCGCGGCCGGAGCCGCACCCGCGCCCGTACCCCCGAAGGTCGGGAACCCAGGAGCGGCCGGTGGCGGCGCGGAACCCTCGGAAGAGGGAACCGGCGCGGGCGGCGGCGGAGGAGGCGTCGCACCAGTCGCGCCCCCTGCCGTGCCGGAGGCAGGCGTCGCGGGCGTGCCGGACGGCGGCGTCGCACTCGATTCGCTCGGCTGCGCGTACCAGGACGGCGCGTCGAAATCGAGCCGGAACTCTCCCGTCAGCTCCGTCTCGATCGAACCGTCGCCGGGGTCCGGGTTCCGCTGGTCCCGGTCACTGGTCACTGTGCCTCCTGGTCTCTGCTGTGCACCTGAACGACCGGTTCCGGCGGGACCTGGTGGGTCGCGCGTCGTCGCCCCCGACCGTCGCGGCGGCCCCGCGTCACTTGCGTCTCAGCCGTTCGTCCGGACAGCGTAAACGGTTCGGGGCGGCCTCCGTAAAGGCGGTACGTCTCACGTACCCGTCGGTACACGTCGCGTACCCGCTCTCCACGGGGCCACCCCACGCCTCTTCGGGGCCACCGGCCCCACGCCCTGTCCGCCGGGCGTCAGTCCATCCGGCGCGGGCCGCCGAGCAGCCCGGTCTCCGGTTCCGTCGGCTGGACCATCACGAACTGACGCTTGTCGCCCGCGATCCACAGCATCGTCGCGTCGCTGAGCGTCGGCAGCGTCTGGGTGAGCTGCTCGGGAAGGCGCAGCACGCGGCCGATGGCCTCGGCCTCCTGCGGGGACAGGTTCTGCAGTCCGATGACGTCGGCGCGGGCGAGCAGTCGCGGCGCGCGCGGGCCGAGGAACGGGACGACGGTGAGCGTCGACTGCCAGGGCGTCGGCGCGATCTGGGAACGGCCGGGCTGCGCGCCCAGGTCCCGTACGACGAGGACGGGGCTGGCGACCGACGCGCCCTGCGCGGCCATCTGGCGCGGCTCGTAGACCGAGACGCACTGGAGTCCGCCGCCCGCGGCCTGCGCCATCGGCGCCCACGCGGCGGGCCGCACGGACTCGACGGCGATGCGGGCGCCGATGGCCGCGGTGCGCAGCGCGATGATCTGCGCGGTCCACATCGAGCCGACGACGACGATCTCGCGGGGCTTCGGCCGCAGCACGTCGAGGACGGCGGGGCTGCCCTGCGGGTCGACGCCGATGACGACGCCGTCGTCGCCGACGCTCACGCCGAGCGAGCCGAGCGACTTCTTCGACATGACGTGCCGGCGGCGGCGCGGGCCGCGCAGCCCGTAGCCGGGGCTGGTGAACTCCTCCTCGAACTCCGCGAAGTCGTCCTCGTGCGCGGGGTCCTCGGGGAGCGCCCGGTGCGTGGGCCGGCCGGAGCCGACCTCCGGCGCGGGCGCGTACGTCATGGTGGTGCCGGTGGCGGGGGCCGCCTGCTGCGGCACCTGGGCGATGCCGCCGACGACGCCCTGGGACGGGTCCTGCGGCTGCTGGTCCGGGTGCTGCGCGTACTGCTGCTGGGCGGCCGCCTGCTGCTGAGCCGCGAGCTGTTGCTGTTGCGCCATCTGCTGCTGGCGCTGCTGGTCCTCCCACTCGCGGCGGCGGGCCTCGGCCTCCTCCGCGCGGCGCTGCTCCTCCTGGTAGCGGGCGCGCAACTGCTGCTGTTCCGCGGCGTGCTGGGCCGCGGCGGCCTGCTGCTGCGCGGCGGCCTGTTGCTGTGCCGCGGCCTGCTGCTGGGCGGCCTGTTCCGCGGCGGCCTGCTGGGCGGCAGCCTGCTGCTGGGCGGCCTGCTGCTGCGCCACCTGCTCGGGGGTGGGCTGCTGTTGCTGCTGCTGCGGGTAGCCGTAGCCGCCTGCTTCAGGGGTGGGCTGTTGCTGCGGGTACCCGTAGCCGCCCGCCTCGGGAGTCGGCTGCTGTTGCTGCTGCGGGTAGCCGTAGCCGCCCGCCTCGGGAGTCGGCTGCTGTTGCTGCGGGTAGCCGTAGCCGTCCGGCTGCTGGGCGGCGGCCTGCTGCGCCTCCCACTGCCTGCGCCGCTCCGCCGCCTCCGCGGCCCGCTGCTGCTCGGCATGCTGCTCGGGCGTCAACTGCTGCTGCTGCGCCTGCTGTTGCTGTTCCTGCTGCGGGTAGCCGTAACCGCCCTGCTGCTGGGCGGCGGCCTGCTGCGCCTCCCACTGCCTGCGCCGCTCCGCCGCCTCCGCGGCGCGGCGCTCCTGCTCTGCGTGCTGCTCGGGCGTCATCTGCTGGCGGGGGTCCTGGTTGCCGGGGGTGCTCATCAGCGCGTGCCTCCGAGGGGAAGGGTGGCGAGGAGGCCGGGCAGCTGTTCCCGGTCGAGACGGACGAGGCCGGCCTTGAGGCCGGAGGCGGCGCGCTCGAGTTCGCGCTTGGCCTGACCGAGTTCGTTCTCGCTCCGCGCCGAGAGGCGCACATGCCCGCTGACCGCGACGTCCTCGCGGCCCGCACGCGCGAGGGCGACGCTGAACGTCGTGGCGAGCGTACGGGTCGTGGACAGGCCGGACGCGAGCGCGCCGAGCGGCGTGCCACCGCGGCCGAGCTGCGGCCAGGTCCCGATCCAGTACGAGGCGTGCCAGCGGTCGTCGCACCGCCAGGCGCGCACGCTCTCCTCGGTGCGCGGCCCCGAACGGCCCTGCTGGGACTGGGCGTTGAGGTTGGCGCGCGGGTTGACGCAGGTCGCGACGGAGAGCGCGGAGAGCACGGCGTTCTCGTCGAGGACCTCGGCGACGAAGCCCTGGCCGTTGAGCCGGCTGATCAGCTGGTCGGCGGCGCGCAGCAGGGCGCGCTGGGCGCCGCGCAGGTCGCCGCCGCGGGCCTCGACGGCCTCCGGGCACAGCTCGGGGTCGAGCTTGAGCGCCACCCACGTCATCCGGACCGCGGGGGTGCCGGCCTGCGCCTGGAGCGCGGCGTACGCCTGCGCGGCGAGGGCCTGCGGCGGCAGGTGCGGGGCGGGCGCGGGCTGGGTGTACTGCACCAACTGCACCGATTCGAGGTGAATGTCCTCGACGTCCAGGGCATCGGCGAGCAGCTCGACGGGCAGCGGCCGCGCGTCACCCTGCGGGCGCAGCGGGCCGGGCGCGGAGTCCACCTGAACGAGTGCCGTCAGGAACGAGCCGTCGCCGACGAATCCGACGAGCCGCCGGTCCCGGGCCTCGTACTCGTACGTGCGCAGGCTCGGGTCGGCTTCGAGCAGCGGCGCGAATCCGCTGTCGATGTCGGCGGGCGGCGGCCCGTTGAAGGCGCGGCGGCGGCGCTTGAGGGCGCGGCCGATCGCCATCCACTCGGGCAGCGGGTGGCGGCGGCGCCGGCCGAGCTGCAGGAAGACGAGCAGCCCGCCGACGACGGCGGCGGGCAGGATCAGCACGGCCTTGATCGCGGCGGCCGCCACGACGAGCGCGAGCGCGATCTCGATGATCACCAAGTGGTGCGTGCTGATCGGCCCGAAGCTGCCGATCTTGCGAGGCAGCTTCGGCCTCGCCGGACCTGCGGCCTGCTGCTGCGGCGGCGGAGCGGGCTGCGCGGTACGGCTACCGCGCCCACCGCGTCCGCCCTGCCCGCCCGGTCGCCCGGTGGGGCGGCCGCCGGAACGGCCCCCTCCGCGGCGCCCGTTCGGGGCCGGTCGCCCCTGATTGCCGCGCTGTCGGGTCCTGCTGGCGCTGGACATCCCCCGCCCTGCTCCTTCGCTCGCTGCTGTGATGAATCGTGATGGCCGGCTGGGTTGAATCGGTCGTTATCGGACCGCCCCGGGCCATCGGGACCCAACGTCGGCTGGCGCGTGGAAAAACCGTACCCGTACGCTACGGCCCGATCACCACACGGCATAGTAGAGGCCCGTGCGGCGCATGCGCCGGGGGTGGTCGAGAAGTGGACCCGCAGCAATAGTCCAGCACGGTCCAGCGAGGACGGGGAGAAAACGTAACGATGGCATCACGTCGTGATGAGCTGAATGCCTACAATTTCGCACGCAAGCGGACCGTTGCCGCTTTTCTCAAACCACTCCCCAATGGATCGGTGGACAGCGCCCCGCGGCCGCTCAAGCACGCGGTCCCGGGCATCGTCATGGCCGTGGTGGTGCTGGCGGGCTTCGGCGCCTGCGGCATGATCAGCCCGGTGGCGCCCAAGGGTTGGGACACGCCCGAGGCCGGGATCATCGTCACGGATCCGTCGGCGACGCGGTACGTCGTACTCAAGTCGGACAAGAAGGATAAGAACGGCAAGGACAAGCCTGTCCTGCATCCCGTTCTCAACCTCGCGTCCGCGAAGCTTCTGTTGAACCCGAAAAACAGCGGTGAGGGTTCCGTGAAGACCGTCAAGGAGAAGTTCCTCGACGAATCGAATATCGCCCAGGGTTCGATGGTCGGAATTCCGTACGCCCCCGACCGAATGCCCAACGACAAGGACGCGGGCACGGACAAGGTGTGGGCGCTGTGCCAGCAGGCGATCGGCGGTGCCGACGCCATGTCCACGTCCACGCAGCAGACCGTGTTCGTCCTCGACAAGGACGACGCGAAGAAGGTCTCGGCGAAGGGCTCCGGCAAGCTGGACTCCGGCAAGGCCCTGTACGTCCAGGACGAGGCCAGGACGCCGTACCTGGTGAGCAGCCGCGGCGTGGCGTACAAGCTCCAGGCCGGCCAGGGCGGCAGCCTCGACTCGCTCGTGCGCACCCTGTTCGGCAACAGCGCCCAGCCGCGCACCGTCACCGACGACTGGCTGGCCACGCTCAACCCGAGCCCCCAGCCGATCAAGCTGCCGTTCGTGCCGGGTGACGGCGGAGCCTCCAGCGCGGAAGGCGTTCCGCCCAAGTTCCGCACCACCGGCACGCTCCTGAAGACCAACGGCGGCGACCACTACCTCGTCGAGCAGGACAAGGTCGTCCCCGTCTCCGGCTTCCAGGCGAAGCTGCTCCGGGAGACGCTCAGCGACTCCACCCCGAAGACGATCCAGGAGCCCGAGCTCTCGGTGGACCGCGGCGCGTCCATGCAGGGCGCCGACACCTGGCCCACCCAGGCCGTCTCGCTCGCCAACGGCGGCTCGAACGACACCTCCTGCTCCGTCTACAACGGCGGCAAGTCGACCAACCTGAGCACCTGGGCCGGCGCCTCCCTGCCCATCACCTCGGTCGCGTCGAGCGCCTCCTCCTACGTGAGCCCGGGCAGCGGCCTGCTCTACCAGGAGAAGGAGGGCCAGTCCGCCAGCGGCTTCAACTACCTGGTCACCGACACCGGTCTGCGCTACTACCTTCCCGTCAACAACGACTCCGGCAAGGACGGGTCGGGTTCGGAGAAGGAAGAGGTCGGCAGGGCGCAGATCCGCCTCGGCTACGAGAAGACGCGCAAGGTCTCGGTCCCCGCCCAGTGGTCCAGGCTGCTGCCGTCCGGGCCCGACCTGACCACCAAGGCCGCCGAGCAGACGCAGAACTCCTGACGCGGAACTCCTGACGCCGCATCGCCGGCTCAGAACTCATAGTCAGAACTCATAGGGGGAACAGAGACCGTGGCACCCACCATGGCACCCATCGTCGCCGCTCGACGCACGGCCGCGGCGCTCGCGGCGACGACCGTACTCGCCTGCCTGACCGCGACGCCCGCCGTCGCGGACGACGGCACCCAACTGGCGTCCACGGACTGCCAGTTCGGCGGCAACGTCATCAAGGGCACGCCGTGGTCACTGCAGCGCGTCATCCCCGAGCAGCTGTGGGAGGGCAAGAAGCTCAAGGGTGACGGCGAGACCGTGGCCGTCATCGACACGGGCGTCGACAACAAGAACCCGCAGCTGGCGGGGAAAGTCCTCGGCGGCAAGTCGTTCGCGAAGGGCAAGGGCAAGCCGACGACCGACGGGGTCGGCCACGGCACGAAGGTGGCCGGCATCATCGCGGCCTCCCCGATCACCGGCTCGGGCTTCCACGGCCTGGCCCCGAACGCCAAGATCCTGCCCCTCCAGACGAGTACGGCGGAGGAGGGGGGCAACCTGGCGACGATGATCGACGCCATCAACGCCGCCGTATCGGCCGACGCCAAGATCATCAACATCTCGCAGGGCACGACGGCGAACGTGTCCAAGCTCGGCCCCCTGCAGGCCGCGGTGAACAACGCCGAGGCCAACGGCGTCCTCATCGTCGCCTCCGCGGGCAACAGCGGCGCGTCCGGCAAGCCCACCAACACCTACCCGGCGGCCCTGAAGAACCCGAACATCCTGTCCGTCGCCGCCTCCGACCGGAACAACGAACGCGCCCCGTTCTCCACGCCGAACGAGCACGTGGACATCGCGGCACCCGGCGTCGACATGGTCTCGACGGTCCCCCAGGGCGGCCAGTGCGTCGACCAGGGAACGTCGTTCGCTGCTCCGTACGCGGCCGGGGTGGCCGCCCTGCTCAGGCAGAAGCACCCCAAGTGGACGCCCGAGCAGATCATCTGGCACCTCGAGGACACCGCGTCGCGCTCGCACGCGTACCGCGACAACAACATCGGCTGGGGCGTCATCGACCCCGTGGCGGCCATCAAGGACGAGACCCCGCCGACCCAGCAGATCACCAACGAGGACCTGCAGGGCTCCACGGCCGCGGGCCCCGGCACCGGCGAAAAGATCACCGCCGCCCAACTGACCCTGGGCGAAACCCCGGCGGAGCGCAATTCCCGCTACGGCACGTACCTGGTGATCGGCGGCGGCATCGGCCTCGCGGTGATCGCGGCGGGGGCGATGGCGCGGCGGGACTGGTTGCGGCGGCGGGGCGAGGACGTTCTGTGAGGGAAACTGTGCTCGACTTGTGAGTTCAGTGTGCGGGGAGCGATCCTGGAGAAGCTGCCCGCGTACTGAACTACGCGCGACACAACAGCATTTCGGGGAGAACGGGGAAGGCGGCCTGCGATGGCTGATGGTTACGAGGTCGATCTTGACGCCCTTGACCAGGTGGTCAAGGAGCTGAATCAGGTCCTCAGCGATATGAGCGGGCCGAAGGACAAGGCGAAATACGGGACGTACCTGCCGAACGGGTCACTGGGGAGCGGCTTCACCGAGGCGCAGGAGCTGTACGACGCGCACGGTGAGATGAAGCAGAAGATCGAAGTCGACATGATCGCCAAGATCGAGAAGCTCGTCGACAAGTTCGGCAAGAAGGCGGACAAGGCCCGCGGCGTATATCAGGACGCCGAAGCGGAGAACGCCGTCAAGGAAACCGGCGGCTCCGGCGTCGCCGACCGCAACTCCTGAAGGGGGACGAGGAGATGGTGAACGCGGCACAGGACGGCGGCGGAGCGAGCGGCGGCGGTCAGGGCGAGAAGTGGGACACCCCGTTCAACATGAACGACCTCGACAAGCTGAAGCAGATGGTCGCGGACGCCAAGCCGCAGACCGTCAAGGAGGTCGCGCAGAACTGGACCGAGGTCCACGAGCACCTTGTGGGTTCGGACGGCAGCGGCGGCCTCAAGAAGCAGTTCGACGACGCCGTGAAGAAGGTCCTGGAGAAGTGGAAGGGCTCCTCCGCGGACAAGTTCATGGAAGAGGCCGGCAAGATCAGCCAGGAGATGGCAACGGGCGGCAACTTCGCCAAGCTGGCGGGTGACGCGATGGACCACTCCGCGGATCAGCTCTACCAGATCCAGGACCAGATCCAGAGCATCGACGTCAGCTGGTGGGACGAGGCGTGGGACACCGCGACGGACATGTTCACCAACATGACCGCCACGGACTACGCCAAGATGATCGCCCACCCCGCCTCTGCCCTCTACGCCGACTATCAGCTGTACCAGCGGGTCAGAAGCTCCGAGGGCAGCATCCAGGCGGACTTGGCCAGTGGCATTTCGTCCAAGAACGTCTTGGATCGATGGGGCGACAAGATGGGCGCCAAGCAGCAGGCGGCGCTCCAGGCTGCCATGCACATGGAGTCGTTGGGGTCGACCTACAAGTCGAACGCCTCTTCACTCAAGAACGCCGGCCCCGGCGAGACGTTCAAGCCGCCCAAGGTTGACAACCCGGGTGGCGGCGGTGACATGAACGTGCCAGGCGCCGGTGGCGCGAACCCGGGGATCAGCGGCGGCGCCGGCATCGGTGGCGGCGGCGCGGGCCAGGGCATCCCCGGCTTCCGCTCGGACGGCCTGAAGCCACCGACCGCCTCCGGCGCCGGGCTCCCGGACGCGTCCCAGATCGGAACAGGTCTGGACAGCGCCGGTCCCGGTCTCGGCGGCGGCGCCGGATCGGGAGCCGGCCTCGGCGCGGGCGGTGGCCTCGGCGGCGGTGCCGGAACCGGAGCCGGTGGCGCGGGAGCCGGTCTCGGCGGCGGCATGGCCGGTGGTATCGCCGGTGGCATGGCGGGCGGCGCGGCCGGTCTGGCCCGTGGCGCCGGAGCAGGTGGTGCCGCAGGCCGTGGCGCGGGCGCCGCTGGCCGGGGCACCGGTGCCGGCGCAGGTCGCGGAATGATGGGCGGCATGGGCGGTGGCGCCGGAGCCGGCGGCGCGGCCGGACGTGGCGCGGGCGCCGCGGGCAGGACCGGTGCGGCGGCCCGCACGAAGGGCGGAATGGTCGGCGGCGCCAAGGGCAAATCCGGCGGGGCGTTCACCCCCGGCGGTACGGGCCTGCGCAACCGCGGCGTCGGTACGGGCGGCACGGGATCCGGTGCCGGATCCCGGGGCCAGAACGGCCGTTCCGGTTTCGGTCCCGCCGGGGCCGGAGCGGCCGGCCGCGGCACGGGCCGTGAACGCGAGGGCAACAACAGTCGTCGTCCGGACTACCTCGTCGAGGACGAGACCACCTGGGCGCCGAAGCAGCGCAAGGCGAATCCGCCCGTCATCGAGTAACCAGATACCGTTCGTGGGGCCCACGACCACTCCGGTCGTGGGCCCCACGCACATCAGCACGGAATTCACCACGAAAGGTGTCAGAGCATGCGCTTCGCGCACAGGACGCTACGCGCGATCGGCGGCGCGGCCATGGTGGGAGCCCTGGTGCTCGGCACCGCATCGGCCGCATCTGCGGACGCGACCAGGAACGCCCAGTGGCAGAACAAGGCGTTCGACATCGACGCCGTCCACAAGGTCGCCACAGGCAAGGGCGTCACCGTCGCCGTCCTCGACGCCGGTGTGGACGGCGAGCACCCCGACCTGACCGGCAGCGTGCTCGCCGGTAAGCGCTGCTCGGACGGGCAGCCCGCCAATCGGGAAGTCGACGACGACCACGGCACCGGAATGGCCTCACTGATCGCCGGCCACGGACACGGAGCCGGCAACAGCCAGGGCATGCTGGGAATGGCCCCGGACGCGAAGATCCTCCCCGTCGACATCTACAAGACGGATGGCGGGACCATTGGTGAAGCCAGGCCGGTCGCGTGCACGGTCGGCGAAGCGATCCGCTACGCGGTGGATCAGGGTGCTGATGTCATCAACATGTCCCTGTCCAACGACTATGCGGGCGCGGCCACGAAGGATGCGATCGCCTACGCGATCGCCCACGATGTCGTGCTGGTCCAGGCATCCGGTAACGACGGCGTCGAGAACAACAGCGGCATCGGCTCCACCCCTGGTATCGCCCAGGTGGGGGGCTCCACTCAGGACGGCAGCCGCTGGGACGATGACAACGGTGGCTCGAACTACTCCAAGCAGCTGATGTTCACCGCCCCGGGCAAGGACATGACCGTCGCCACGTCCAACGGCGACTTCGACGACGCCGACGGCAACAGCCACAAGGGCGACTACCTCACCACCGACGGCACCTCGATGTCGTCCGCGGTTGCCTCCGGAACCTTCGCCCTCCTCAAGCAGAAGTACCCGGACTACACCCCCGGCCAACTGGTCAACCGTGTCATCAAGTCCACCTACATCGCCAAGGGCGTCGACAAGTCGAAGCTGCCGGACTCGTACGTAGGCTACGGCGACCTGAGCCCGCTCAAGGCCCTCACCGCCAACATCCCCAAGGGCGGCGCCAACGGCCCGTGGGACTTGTCGTCCCTGCCCAAGGCTTCGGGTGACACGGCCGGTGCGTCCGCCTCCCCCGCCACCGGCAACGCCTCCGACTCGTCGGGTGACGACAGCTCCAACATGCTCCTCTACGTTGGCATCGGCATCGCCGCACTCGTCGTCATCGTGGTGGTCGTCGTGATCATCATCGTCTCCCGCAACAAGAACAACCGCGGCGGCCCGGGCGCCCCCGGCACCATGCCCCCGCCCGCCTACCACCAGGGCGGCTACCCGTCCCAGCCGCAGCAGCCCGGCCCCTACGGCCAGCAGCAGCCCCCGCAGTGGGGTCCTCCGCGCCAGTAGGCAAGACCACGAGACGAGACCCGTGACCGCTCACCCGGTCACGGGTCTCGTGCGTTCTGTAGTGATGTGAACTGCGTGCCGTGGCAGTCCTGTTGTTCGAGTGTATTGGTAAACTCGCCGCAAATTTACGTCTGTTGAGGCACACGGGGTCCTTCGGATGTACGGCGACACGGGGGAGATGCCGCCATGGCGATGATGCTGCCGGACGAGTTGGCCTGGCTGCTGGAGATGTTGGGTTTCGATTGGCCGACGGCCAATGAGGACCACATGATGCAGGCCGCGCAGACGTGGCGGGAGTTCGGGGCGCAGGTCGGGGACATCCAGTCGGACGCGATGCGGTCGGCCGGGAATGTGACGTCGGACAATTACGGCGAGTCGATCGACGCGTTCGTCGAGAAGTGGGACAAGTTCTCCGGCGGTTCGGGGTATCTGGACGATGCCCGGCAGGCGGCCGAGGTGATCGCGTCGGTCTTCGATGTCGCGGCGATGCTGATCATCGGGATGAAGATCGCGGTGATCATTCAGTTGATCGTGCTGGCGGTCCAGATCGCGGTGGCGGCGGCGACGGCGGTGGTCACGTTCGGGATCTCGGCGGCGGCGTCGGCGGCGATGACGCAGGTGACCCGGATCGCGGTGCGCAAGATTTTGAAGGAGGCCGCGCAGGCGCTGTTGGAGGCGGCGCTGGAGGCGGTCAAGGAGCCGTTCGTGTCCGCGCTGGAGGAGATGAGCAAGGACCTCGTCGCGCAGACGGTGAACCAGAACTTCGGCGCGCAGGACGGCTACAACCTGGGCCGCACGGCGGATGCGGGCAAGACGGCCGTCAAGGACGGCTTCGACAACTTCGGCCAGACGCTGGGTGAGTCGCTGCGGGACGGGGCCGGGAGCCGGGCCGGGTCGCATGCGCGGGGCGGGTTGGACAGTGCGGCGGGGAATGGGTCGTCGTCGGATGCGGGGGCGGATGCCGGTGCGGGGGCCGGTACAGGCTCCGGTTCTGGGGCTGGTTCTGGTGCCGGGTCCGGGTCCGGGTCCGGGGCCGGGGCCGGGGGTAGTTCTGGTTCCGGATCGGGGGCCGGGGCGGGGGCTGGTTCTGGTGGGACGGCATCCGGTGGTTCCGGGTCCGGTTCCGGTTCCGGTGGTTCTGGGGCCGGTTCCGGAGCCGGGGCGGATACGAGTGGTGGTGGCGCCGGTTCGGGGTCTTCCGGGTCCGGCGGTGACGGGGGACGTGCGACGGCCGGTTCCTCGACTTCCGGAGGTACCGGAGACACCGGCGGCTCGGGCTCAACAAGCAATGGCAGCACGGGTGTTGGTACGCAGGCCGGCTCGAACGGTGACTCCGGATCGACGTCCTCCCCGACACCGGCCCCTGCCCCAACGCCGTCGTCCGATCGGCCGCTGACCCCGTTCGACGCGGGCTACAACGAGCAGCAGTCCGCGTCCGGATCCGCCGCGAGCCCGTCGAGCACGCCGGACGCCGCACCGTCGTCCGGAACACCGGACGTATCGACGGGTACGGACGCGCAGCGCAACGGCAGCAGTGAGACGCCCGCGCCCGCGGCGCAGTCGGCCCCGTCCTCCGCGGTGCCACACGCGCGCGTGGAGGCGGACGTGACCACGCCGTCGCCCGCGCCGACCTCCACGCCCGACACGGCGCCGCCCGTCGGGCAGCCCGATCCGTCCCAGGTCATCAACACGGCGTCGGAGAGTGCCGCCCCGGTACAGGAGTCCACCAATTCTGCCGTACAGACCCCTTCGCCAGACCGCGGCAACGATCTGTCCACCGCGACGGACCCACGTACCCAGGTCCAACAACCCACGGCGACGGCGATGCCGGCGGGCACCCCCACGCCCACCGACACCTCGTCATCCACGCCCACCTCCACTTCGACGACGCCGGGCTCCATACCCGGCGCGGGTGCGGGCGCCCACACGGGCTCCGACTCGCCCTCGCGTACGTCGTCCAGCCCCACGTTCCACTCCCAAAGCGCCACGGCCACCGAGGCCCACACCCCGACCCGCCCCTCACCCACGGCGAACCCCACGCCGACCGGTGACCAAAACTCCACAACGCCGACCCCGAACCAGACGCCGAACGTCGCACCGACCGCGGCCCCGGGCCCGATCACGAACACCCCCACCACGCCGGCCCAGGGCCCATCACGCCAGCCCGACCCCACGACGAACCCCCGTACGGACACACCCCGTACCGAGACCCCCCAACGCAGAACCCCCACCTCCACACCGACCCACACCGAGCCGACATCCCCCTCGACGCGCCACCCCAACACCCCCACCAACAACAGGCCCGGCACCACCAACTCCAACCCCAACACCCCGAACCAGCCCAGCCTGTCCTCCACGCCGACCCCGAACCAGCCGTCGAACCAGGCTCCAAGCCAGACGCCGAGCTCGGCGCCGAATCAACCTACGAATCAGGTTCCGGGCCAGACGCCGAACCAGCCTGCGAACCAGGTGCCGGTCCAGGTCCCGATTCAGACCCCGAACAACAACCCCAGCGCCCAGCACCCCAGTTCGAACGGCCACCCCGCGCAGAACTCCCCCGACAGCACCCCGCCGAAGCAAGAACAGCCGGCGCCGCTGTCGCAGGGCCAGAGCCTCCGGCAGATCCGCGACAGCCTCAACCACGCCCCGTACGGCCTGCTGACGCCGGACCCCGCGCACCAGCAGGCCCTGGCCAATGCCGTCCCTCGCAACGAGGACGGCACGCCCCAGCGCCACCCCGACCCCAACGGCGAGTGGGCTCAACTCCAGAACGACGGCGGACTCTCGCAGCCGGGCCGTTCCAACAACTGCCTCGACAACGCCCGTGCAGGCCTGTCCACCTGGTTCGGTGACCCCCAGGTCTCCGCCCCCCGCACCCCGGACAAGAACCAGGACGGCTCGCTCGACACGATGTCGCCCGAGCGCGACTCGTACAACAACCTCGACGCCTGGGCGGGCCGCCCCCAGATCTGGGCCGGCGCGGACCACCCCAACCCGTACGGCCGCATCGCCCACCACCTCCAGGAGGCGGGTCCCGGCTCGGCGGCCGTGGTGGGCGTGCAGTGGCCGGGCGGCGGCGGACACGCCTTCAACGTCTACAACCACAACGGCCAGATCATCTGGGTCGACCACCAGACCGGCGAGGTCAGCCCCAACCCCATCCACACCGGCGCCGCCGGCGTCCGCTACGTCCCCTTCGACCCCAACGGCCAGACCATGGACGCCCCATGGGAGAAGAAGCAAGACACGGAACCCGAGGCATCGGACGCAACTGACTCGTCCAACTCCCCCAACACCTCCTCATCCGCCGATGAAGAGACCACCTCAGGCAACGGCGATCACTCCGGGTACGGCTCCGCTCCTCAGCATGCAGCCGTCCCCGCCGACACTCACTCCAACGTCTCTGGATCCTCGCCACGTCGAGCAAAGCAAGAGCCGGCCTCCACTCCCCGATCGGCACCCGCCCGCAGTACACCGCTCACTTCCTCACTTGACGACACCACCTCGACGCCTCGGTCGTCTTCCGAGTCCACACCGACGCCTCCTCTGGACGCGGGCGCCGACGACACCGGCGTCCCCGCGACGGAACGTTCCTCGCGCGACGAGATGACCACCTCGCACAGCAGCGCAACTCCGTCCGAAAGCAGGGCCGACGACGCGTCGGCCTCTACAAGCAGCACCGGGGGCCCGACTCTCCATGCAGGCACAGACCTGACGCAGATTCACGACGGGCTGCGGCACTCACCAGGTGGCCTTCAAGATCGCGATCCTGCGGATCAGCGGGCGCTGGAGCAGGCCGTGCCCCGGGACCCCGATGGCACACCACAACGCCACCCCGACCCCACGCTGCCGTGGCTGGATGTGCTGAACGACGGCGGCATGGACGTCCCGGGCAGGAGCAACAACTGCCCTGACAACACACGCGCTTTTCTGGAGACCTGGTACGGAAACCCGCAGGTGGCCGCCGCTCGGACAGTCGATGTGCGGCCGGATGGCACGCTGGATCTGTACTCCCCCGAAGACCGGGCCAACCAGAACATCGCCGAGTGGGCCGGGGCACCGCACACGTACGCCGGTACTCCACCGACCTCTTACGACCGCATCGCAGACGACCTGCTTCGTGCTGGTCATGGTTCTGCCGCGGTGGTGCAAGTCAATTGGGACCACGGAGGCGGGCACGCGTACAACGCGGTCAACTATCATGGACGCATCATCTGGGTGGACACTCAGTCCAAAGAGGCTAGCGAAACCCCGATCAACACACAGGGTGCCGGGGACATGTTCTACATCCCGCTCGGGCCCGACCGTCAGCCGCTCCACCCACAACCGGACGACTCCACACCCCATACGTCAACGGCGCCGCCTCCTGACCCGGACGGTGAACGCCCCGCCGCGGCAGAACCCACCGGGGCACCCGAGGATCACCCGCATCGCGATCCAGCGGAGGACGGCTTTCTGCACGACCCTCCGGACAAGGTGCCCGCACGGTTCGGCCCCGAAGCGCAGCAGCGCATCGGGTCGACCGAACAGGGCTGGAGCGACAGCGACTTGTCCCGCATGGTCGAGCACGCCCGCGCGGACGATGATTTCTTCAAGGAGTACGCTGTTCCGGACTCAGCGGCAGCCAGGCACGAAGGTGGCGACAGATTCCGTGGGGAAAAGACAGCGAATTATGCTGCCTTCAAGTTCAAGCTCGACCCTAGTTCCGACAACAAGGAATATGTCGTGCTGGCCCGAAGTTACGGCACATCGGGCCCCATGAAGGCGCTTCCCGGTCAACCGCACACCAGCAAGGCCAAGCATTCGGAGCGCACAGCCATTCAGTATCTGGCGCACCTGAACCAACAACTCGAACCAGGCCAGTCGATACGCGTGACCGAGGTGTACACGGAGCGCGCACCTTGCCCGAACTGCGCCGCCTACATGTACCGCACGATCGGCAAGGTTCAGACGATGCACAGCGTGGACTATCCTGTATCGGCCACGGACGAAGCAATTTTCAATGACCACATCGACGATGTCATGAACAATGTCGACCATTTCAAGCAGGATCAGAGTCACAGCGCCTACGAGAACGGGGCGGTGCTGCTAAGTGATCTACTGAGCGCGAACGGGGCGGTGGACTGACGTGGAATTCACGCTGATCGGTCGGGCCACCGTTGCCGCCCGGCTCGTGAACTGGCTCGCCGAGGACGCCCCATGGGATCTGGTGCGGGTCGTCACGGGATCCCGAGGTTGTGGAAAGTCCTGGTTCACCTCTTGGGCGATCATGGCTTCCGACTCCGACGCCCGGGAGTACGTCCCTACGGTCGTCGACGAACTGCCGCCGGTTGGGACAATCGATCTGGCCCTCGACTGCCGTCAGCGCACGACGGCCGAGTTGACCGCCGCTCTCTCGCAGGCTCTGCTGCCGGACCGCGAACCGCCTCCGGGAAACCCAGGGAGGCTGCCTCTCATCGAGTTGGCGCGCGCGGCCGAGCGCAGGGGGCGGGCGTTCACCGTCGCACTCACGGACATCGCCGACAGTGGCCGACTCCGGGGCAGCGGTGAAGCGGAGAAGGTGGTGGAGCACCTTGTGCTGCCTCTGGTCACTGCGGCAGAGCGGGTGCGACGTTCCGTCACGGCGTCACGCGCCCCGGTGCGTCTTCTGGTCGATCTCCCCCAGGACATGGCGGCCGCGCTGACGGCCGCCGCCGGGCTGCCCGATCCAGCCGTACTCGATCTGGACGCGGCGCCCTTCGCGCCTCCTCGTGCCGAGTTCGGCGACTGGGTCCGGCGGCTGCTGGCACACCAACGAGGCCAGAGGCTCGGTACGGAGCAGCAGGTGCGAACAGCTCAGTTGATCTGCGAACAGGCCTGGCCGAACTTCCTGTTCGCCGAGACGCTCGCGATCGACTACCGCTCCCGCCCCGCCGCCTCGCTCCCCGACTCCCTCGATGCGCTGCCGCGCGGCCTGGCGCACGCTTGGCACGACATGGTCACCTTCCGGAGCGCGGGCCGGGACCGGCTGGACATGGTGGCTGCTCCCATCATGCTCGCGCAGGGGGAACTCGGTATGCCGGAGTCCTTGTGCGCGGGAGCCGTCAAGGCTCTGACAGGCCGCGCCTGCTCGATACAGGATCTGCGGCACCGGCTCGACCTGCTACGGCCCTATATCTCGATGGAGCAGGTCGAGACCCTCCGGGGCCCCCGTGCCGTCAGGTATTTCCGCCCCAGCGACGAGGCACTGTCCGACGCAGTCCGTTCCGCCTATGGCTCCAGTGCGGTGGAAGCGGAGCGACGCATCGCCCAGGCTTTGGCACGACACATTCCCACCGACATGACCGGTCTGCTCGCACCGGACGGCACGCTTCGGTTGTCTGCCGAATTGGAGTACGTCACTGCCCAGGGCCTGGGGCATGCGGTAGCGGCACAGATGCTCGACGACTGGCTCGACGCCCCGTCCGTGTGCCTGCTGGCCGAGCCGGAGGCGCTGGCCGAGGCGCTCCGGGGCGCCCCTGCTCCGACGACCGACCAGGCGGCGCTGCGACGCTCCGCCCTGGTGGAGGAACAAAGGCTGTTCGCCGGGGCTCCGGCCGCGGACAACCTCGCCGAACGGGCCGCCCGGCTAGCGCTGGCAGCAGCGATCGTCCAGGACCGGCCCCTCATGGAGTGGATCGACAGCTACGGCCCGCGCCTTCCCTGGACCGTCGCCTGGCTCCACTGGCGCCCCACCGAGGTCTTCGACCCCGCGGCGTTCGATCCGCACTGGCCCGGTCCTGTCCGTCCCGTGGCTGCTCGCCTGGTCGGGGACGACGTCCTGCTGTGCACACGCGGCGCGGTCGACGGAACCGAGGCGTGGTGGCGCGTCGCCGACGGTGCGGCCGTGCCCGCTCCGAGCGCGGTCGACGAACACCTCGAACTCCTCGACGCTTCCGCGCACAACATGCCGACCGCTGTGCCCGGCCTCGCGGACGGACAATGGCTGTGGCAGCACATGGTGGGCGAGCACGTCGTCGTTTCGGGGCCGAGCGGTTTTCTATGCGTGGCCCCGGCCGACGTGTCCGCGAAACATACGCCGAGCGACGTCCCGGCTCCTTACCCGCCCCGTCCCGCCTGGCGACCTGAGCTGCCCTTGCGCGAAGAGGACTTGGAGCAGCTCTTCACCATGCTCGGCGGTCCCGTACGCACGTCGCAGGAACGACTGGCGGAGCTGACGTCCCTGCCACAGGACGTACGCCGCCTCCTCGGAACCGTGGGCCTGCCCCTCACCGGCATCTGGTTCGACGGTCTGGACAGCTGCGTCACCGAGCTGCCCTCCTTGGCAGATTTCCTCCCGGAGGAAGAGCCGCCCACCGCAGCCCAGGGCGAACTGCTCGTGCTCTGTTACCTGATGGACGAGGAAGAGCCCGTCTGCCTCGACCCGGTGTCGGGGCAGGTTCTGGTCTATGACGACGACCGCCGGCTCGCAGCTCTGAACTCCTCCCTGGGCGCGTTCCTGGCCTGCCTCGCGACCTGTGTATGGGGGCTGGCCTTCGCACGCGAGCGTTGTCCGGGCGAGCGTTCCGCCTTCGAGCAATTCGTGCTCGAGGCGTTGACGTTGATCGACCCCGTTGCAGCAGCACCGGAGAACCCGGCCTGGCCGCGTCTCATTTCCGACGCGATGATCTACACCCTGGAGTTCGAGTGAGCGAGCCGACCGACCTTGCGACAGGGCCGGGATACGCAGCGGTCTGCCGATACCGGACTCCGGACGGTTCCGAGCACACTCGAATCGCCAAGAGCGGCCCCGGCCTTCCGCACCCGGAATGGCAGATCCGGAATTTCCTGAGTGGGTCCACGCCTCCGGGCACGGTTGCTGTCGAGTTCTACTGCGAGCTGGAACCTTGCGCCGTTCCGGGCGGCAACTGCGCGGCTCTCCTCCTTCGCGAATGGCCGGGCGTCAAGGTGTCGCACAGTGCGGAGTACGGAGGTGACGCGGCCTCACGTATCCGTGGTGTCACGGCGCTGGAGAAGCACGTACGGGACCTTGCTGTTCGGGAGGGGCGGACGCCACCCCTCGGGACGCTGCGCGAGCCACTGCCCGCACCGGGTGCGGTCCCCCAATTGCCCGAGCCCCACCCAGAGGACGTCCGGGTTTCGCTGACGAGAGCCTTCGGGGCCGATTCCGTCACCCGGTACCCCGCTCCCACCGACGGCGACGGTGGCCAGCAAGGCGCCGCACGGAGCGCCGTGTGCGCGGTCGGTCTGCCCACCAGCTTTCCCCCCTTCTTCCGCGCGGACACCGCCCCGGCCACTCAGCTGTGCGATCTCACTCGCTTCGCGCAGATCAATGGAACCGACCTCCGAGCCGAAGTTCGGGAGAGCCATCAGCAGCGCGGCTATCTCCGGCTCGGGGACGATTTCGGACGCGAAATGTGTTTGGAGCAGGCCACAGGGCGGGTGTGGTCAGTGGAACTGACTTCCGGATGGGCCTCGTTCGTGAACTCGGACGTCCTCCGCTTCGCCGAGTGCCTTGCGCTGCTGGCCCGTCGATGGCCGGCTCGACGCGGCCTGAACTCTCGTCAGGCCGCGGTCGATACTGCGGAATTTCAGCGAGATCTCGCTGCCATCGATGAAGCATGCCTGGCTGGAGTCAACCGATGGTGGGCGGTCATCGTCGAGCAGATGTGGAACGGACTTCTGTGAAGGCGCGTGCCCAGCCAACAATCGGCACTCGCCCGCCCTCTGGTGGAGTAGCAAAGTGAACCCTGCTGAAAACCACGGCCCCACACCTCCCCGCAGTCCCGACGAGGCACTGGAGACAGTACTCCGCACCTACGGTCGACCAACCAGACCGGACGGCACACCGCTGCCCCTGCGGGTACGTGAGTTCTCCGTCGGGTACCTCGTCCATGCCGCGGCCCCGCCCCTTCCTCCTGCCGACGGCATACCACGCCCCGCAGCGCCAGGTGGAAGCTGTTTCATCGTGGCCAAGGACACCGGGCAGACCACCCCCGTTCCCAACTACCCGCCCGACCGGGCGATCGACGTCTACCTCCGTCACATCCAACGGCTCGCACCGGACGTCGCGCAGCGCCCCATCGATTCCTGACTGCCGTCGGCCGACTCTCGCTAAGCTGAGGGTGTTTGCCATGGAGTGATGGAAAGGGCTGGTGCGGCGTGGGGAACACAGGCGAGACGCCGGAGGAGATCGAGGCCCGTAAGGAGCGCGAGAAGAACGAGTTGTACGCGCTCGACATCTCCGGCGTCACGTGGGAGAGCGCGCCCGGTACCGAGCAGGACGAGGAGCGCGTCGAGATCGCGAAGCTGCCCGGTGGCGCCGTGGCGATGCGTTCGTCGCTGGAGCCCGAGACGGTGCTGCGGTACACCGAGGCGGAGTGGACGGCGTTCGTCCTCGGCGCCAGGGACGGGGAGTTCGACCTGGAGCCGGCTCCGCGCAATGGTGGCGCGGAGGTCTAGTAGCCGTACCCGTACGTACCTGTCGTAGCCGGCTGCGTCGGCAGGTCCGCGTCCAGTACCGATGCCGCCTGGTGTGCCAGCGCCGCGACGAGGCGGGACGGCAGCCAGCCGGGGGTGAGGAGCGTCGAAGCATGGTCCGTTGAGCCGAATCCGGCGGGGCGGGAAGCATGGCCGGCGCTCAACTCGGCCACCACGTCCACCAGTTGCGGTCGCCGCACCGGGTCACGAGACAGGCATCTGCTCACCAGTGAGCGCAGCGGCGCCGGGAGTTCGTCCCGTTCGGGCACCGTGTGGCCCGTCGCCGCGTACGCGAGGGTCGCGCCCAGTGCGTACACGTCGCCGAGCGGGCGCGGTTGGCCGCCCGCCGCCTGCTCCGGCGCGAGGGCCGTGACGTCGACGCCCGGCAGCTCGCGTCCCACCGCTCCGTCGGGTGCCGCCGCCCGTACCGCGCCGAAGCAGTCGAGGCGTGGGCCGTCGAAGGACAGCAGCACGGCCGCCGGGGAGAGCCCGGCGTGGACGAGGCTCTGGCCGTGGACGACGGACAGCGTCTCGGCGAGGGCGACGCCGAGTGCGCGCACGGTGCGCTCCGGGAGCGGGCCGCCGTGGAGTGCGAGCGCCGTGGGGAGCGGCAGTACGGGGACGTAGGGGCGGGTGTGCCAGGGGGCTCCGCCGGGTGGTGCGAGTTCGACGGTCGGGAGCGTCCAGCTGCCCAGGAGGTAGCGTGCCGCGTCGGCCTCCGCCATGAAGCGGTTCGGGTCGACGCCCGGGGCCGGGGTGCTCAGCAGGACCGTGCGGTCGCCGCCGGGTGTGCGGGCGATGCAGCGGGCCGCGGGCGCCGCGCCGACGCCCTCCTGGTCGATGGACGTGAGCAGCAGGTACGGGCCCATCTGCCGGCCTCCGCCTCCGCCCCCGACGCTCTGCACGTGCGATCACTCCCCCGATACGAAACCTGACACGAAAACCCGACAGGGCCCGCCACGCCACCGACCCTACCGCCGCCTAGAACACCGACAGCGCCTGCACCGTGCTGTCCATCAGCAGGAAGACCCGGTTCCCACCGACCGCGAGCTGCGTGTAGTGGGGGCGTGGGAACCTCGTCGTCCAGGGGTTCTTGCCGTCCTTCTGCGGGATGCCCTTCAGCTGGAGCTCCCCGATTCCGTCGCCGTCGTCGACGGACCAGATGCTGGTGCCCTGCGTCAGCACCCGGCTGGCCGTGGACGGGCCGACCGCGAACCACTCCTGGTTGCCGTCGGCCCGGTTGTGGCAGCGGGTGACGTCGACGGCGTTGGCGTACACGCGGTTTCCCTGTACCTCGGGCGGGCCCCACTTGCTGTACACGGAGTCGGCGCCGCCGAGCGGGAACGTGCTCCACTCCCGGTTGCCGTCGCGGAGCCGGTAGGCCTCCAGGGTCTTGCCGTTGAGGTAGACCATGCCGTCGGCGATGGCGGGGCGGACGACGGACTCCGACTCCGCGGACTGCTTCCACGCCGTGCGGCCGTCGTCGGTGCGCACCGCGAGCACCGTGCCGTCGGTGGCCGGGACGACGAGGACTCCCCCGCCGACGGCGGCCGGGCCGTGCAGCTTCCTGCGGAACTTCGCGGGCACGGTGACCGTCCACCGCACCTCGGCGTCCTCGCTGTTGACGCAGCGCAGCCGGTCGTCCTTCGTGATCAGGTAGACCGCGTCGGGGCCCGCGGCGAGCAGCGTCTCGGCCTCGGCCTGCGCGCACGTCCACTTCGCCGCTCCGGTGGAGGGCACGAAGGTGTGCAGCGTGCCCTGCTCGTCCGCGCCGACGACGAGCCGGTCGGCCAGTGACACGTAGCCCGCCTTGGCCCGCAGGCCCTCCGCCGACCAGCGCCGCTTGCCGTTCTTGACGCCGTACGCCCCGATGCCGCCGGAGCCGAGCGCGAAGACCAAAACGTCGCGCACGGGCAGCAGTTCGGGCGTGGTGGCCTCGGCCGTGGTGACGGACCACAGCTTCATGGACCCGCCGTTCTCGGAGTAGTCGTCGGCGGGCTTGGACTTCAGGGCCTGTACGGGGGTCCTGGCGGCCGCCGGGATGTCGAACAGGGCGCTGTCGGGGCGCGAGCCGTACCACCACGCGGCCGTGCCGCCGCCGACCGCGGCGACGGTGCCGCCGACGGCGAGCGTCGTCAGCAGGCGTCTTCGCGACATGGCGGGCTGCTGCGGCTGCACCCCGCCGATGACGGTGGTCGCCAGGTGCCGGGCGCCGGTCTCCCGCTCGGTGATCGCCTCCGCGATGGAGCCGCGCCGCCACGTCTTCTCGGCGCCCTTGGGCGGCCGCATCGCCTCGGCGATCTGGGCGGGCGTGGGGCGGTGGGCCGGGTCCTTGGCGAGGCAGGGGGCGATCAGTGCGAGCAACTCCGGGTTGATTCCCTGGAGTTGGGGCTCGCCGTGCACCACCTCGTACTGCACGGCCGCCACGTGCCCGCCGTCGAACGCGCGCCGCCCCGTGGCCGCGTACACGAGCACCGCGCCCAGCGAGAAGATGTCGGCGGCGGGTGTGACGCGGCGGCCGAGCACCTGCTCGGGGGCCCCGTACCCGGGAGTGACCGGCACCTCCCCGGTCGTGGTGAGGGTCAGTCCGTGCTCGGGCCGTGCGATGCCGAAGTCGATGATGCGCGGGCCCGTCGACGTCAGCACGATGTTCGGCGGCTTGAGGTCGCGGTGGATGAAGCCGGCCGCGTGGATGTCGGCGAGGGTGTGCGCGAGGGAGGCCGCGAGGGCGCGCAGGGTGGGTTCGGGCAGCGGTCCGTGCGCGTCGACGGCCTGGTCGAGGGTGAGGCCCGCGAGGAACTCGGTGGCCATCCACGGTCGGCCGCCCTCGGTCCACGCGCCCAGGACGTTCGCGACTCCCTTGCTGCGTACGGCCTGCGCGGCCTGCGCCTCGCGCACGAACCGCTGGGCGAGGTTGGTGTCGTGGGCGAGTTCGGGCTTGAGGACCTTGACCGCGGCGAGCGTCCCGGCGCCGTCCTGACCGACGTACACCTTGCCCATGCCGCCCTCGCCGAGCACGCCGAGGACGCGGTAGGGACCGAGGCGGAGGGGGTCGCCGATGCCGAGGGGTTTCATGTGGGGCCTTCTGCCGGGGTGGCGGTCGTGGAACGTATGCGTGCGTGGGGGGGGTGTCACTTCATGGGGTACGCGGCGAGCTTCGCGTTGTTGCTCAGGGAGAGGATGCGCGTGCGTTCCGGGTTCGCGTAGAAGCGGTCGCCGTCCGTCTTGTACGTCCACGCGACCTCGTGGCTCTCGAGGTCGACGGCGTGCAACTGCGCGCCGTTGCGGTAGTACGCGCACTGTTCGCCGATGAGCGGGCGCCACGCCCTGGACTGCTCGTCGGCGCTGCCGTCCTTCTCCACCCACAGCCGCCGGCCACCGCCCGCCTTGTACGCGGCGAGGCCGATGCCCTCGCCCACCGCGTACACGACGCCGCCTTCCAGGGCCGGCGGGCCGAACGCGCGGCCTTCGGGCGTCTGCCACTGCGCCTTGCCGTCCTTGAGGCGCACGGCGCTCAGCCGGGTGCCGCCGATGTAGAGGTGGGTGTCGTCGGCCGCGATCCCGGCCCACAAGGGGGAGACGTCGTCGACGATGTACGGGACGTCCCACAGGACGCCGCCGGTCTTCAGGTCCCGTACGACGATGTGGGGTTCGTCCTCCTTCACCTGCTGGTACGTGATCAGGCGCCCGCCGGCCACCTTCGCGTTGATGATGTACATGGACTGGTCGAGCTCGTCGCGCCGGGGCAGCGGCTTGGTCCACAGGGTCTTGCCGGTCGCGCAGTTCACGGCGCGCAGGGTCCACTTCTGCGCCTTGGCGTAGCCGAGCTTCTCGCCGGTTCCCTTGCCGACGACCACGTAGGCGATGTCGTCGGCGACGCAGAGGAGTTGGTTCCCGTCCAGCTGGTCGGTGGTGTCGGCGAGGCGGGCGATGGTCTTGATCTTCTTGCCGGTGCGCGGGGCGATCGTCTCGACGGCGACGGGCGCGCCCTCCCGGTCGTCCTGGTACACGCTGTAGGTCAGGTGGTAGAGCTTGCCGTCCGCGGTGGTCCACTGCCAGCCGCTGCCGATGTGGTCGTCCCACTTCTTCGCGCCGTCGGACACGGCGAGGCCGCGGGCGTACCCGCGCATCGCGACGGCGACGCCGTCGACCATGGCGGGGATCATCGCCTTTCCGCCGTCGACGACGCTGGTCTCGAAGTAGCCCTCGTCCTTCCAGAGCGGCTCGAGGTTGCGGCGGACGCGGGTCTTCTTCCCCTTGGGATCCGCCGCCTTCTTCTGCTCATCCGAGGAGCGGCCGGTCCACCACAGGGCGCCGCCGGCCGCGACCGCGCCGACGCCGAGGACGCCTCCGGCGGCGAGGAAGCGGCGTCGTGTCGCGGGCGCGCCGGCGGTGGAGTTGGCGCCGGAGTGCACGGCGGTGGACTGCGGGAGCGTGTGCGTCAGGGGCGCGGCCAGCCGTTGCGGGGCGGGCTGCCATACGAGGGTGGCCCGGCGGCCGATGTCACCGAGCAGCGCCTCGGACAGGTGGTCGGCGAACTCGCCCGCCCCGGTGTGGAGTTGGGCCGACAGCTCCTGCGTGGTGGGCCGCCGCGCCGGGTCCTTGTCGAGGCAGCGCGCCAGTACGGGGGCGAGTCCCGCGGGCACGCCCGTGAGGTCCGGCTCGCCGTACCGCACGCGGTACAGCAGGTCGGCGGCCTGTCCGTTGCCGAACGCGCCGCTGCCGCGGGCCGCGAACACCAGCACGCCCGCGAGCGCGAACACGTCTCCGGCCGGGCCGTGTTCCTGACCGGTGGCCTGTTCCGGGGACATGAACGCGGGGGTACCGACGGCGGATCCGACGCGGGTCAGGCGGTCGTCGCCGATGGCCCGTGCGATGCCGAAGTCGATGACCTTCGGACCGTACGCCGTGACGAGGATGTTGGACGGCTTGAGGTCGCGGTGCACGACGTCGCTGCGGTGCAGTTGGCCGAGCGCCCCGCACAGGGCGGCGCCCAGCGCGCGCACGGTCGTCTCCGGCAGCGGTCCGCCGGCCTCCACGGCCTCGTCGAGGGGCGGCCCGAGGACGTACTCGGTGGCCAGCCACGGTGTCTCCGCCAGCGGGTCGGCGTCGACGACCTTCGCCCCGAACTGGCCGCCGATGACGCGGGCGGCGTCGATCTCCAGCCGGAAACGGGTCCGTCCGGCCTGGTCGGCGGCGAGCGCCGCGTGCATCGTCTTCACCGCGACGGTGCGCCCGCCTGCGGTCCGCGCGACGTACACGGTTCCCATGCCGCCGCTGCCGAGCCGTGAGACGAGGCGGAACGGGCCGAGGTGTACGGGGTCGTCGTGGGTGAGCGCGGTAGGCATGGGGTGAGTTCTCGCCGTGGTCGGGTGCGGTGCGGGTCAGTGGGGGCGCGGTACGCACCCGGGCGGGGCGCCGCCCCTCATCCGATTCCGCACGCCATGCCCTCCCCGCCGCCGTCCGCGCCGCGACCTCCCCGGTCACGGCGCGGCGAGTCTAGTCGACGGGGTGTGGACAGGCCTGCCGTGCGGGCGGTTTTGGTGATTAGGCTGGGACGGGACGTGTCCTGTGTTCCCGCGCACGCGTCAAGGGGGGCGGGGGCTCGACCACACCAGGAGGCATTGTGAGCAGCGATCGGGACGATGTCCGCGGGGGCGGCGGATCACCCGCCGGCGCCCCGTCCGGCGCGGGACCCAGTGCCGAGCGGCCCGCCGACGCCCCGGGCGAGTTCACGGGCGAATTCACGATCGACTACGCGCCGCCGCCCTGGTATGAGCGGGCGGGTTCGTGGAGTGGTGGGGGGAGTTGGGGTGCGGGGGCGGGGGCGGGGTCGGAGGGGGTGCCGGGGGATTCAGCGGGGCCGGGGGCTGCGGTGGGGCCGGCTGGGCAGGGGGCTGCGGCGGGGCCGGCTGCGTCGGTTGGGCCGGTAGCGCCTGCGGCTCCGGGGGTGCCGGTCGCGTCGGCGGCTCCGGGGGCACCGGGAGCGCCCGCAACTCCGGGAGCGCCCGCGGCTCCGGCGGCTCCGGTCACCCAGGCAGCATCCGCGGCACCGGTAACTCCGGTGGCTGCGGCGCCGGTCGACCCGGCGGCTCCGATGGCACCGGCAGCGCCCGCAGTTCCAGTCACGCCGACGGCTCCGGGTGCCCCAGTTGCACCGGCAGCACCGGCAGCACCGGCAGCGCCCGCCGCGTCGGCCGGTCCTGGCTCCACCGCCGATGCGTCTGATGGCGGGCTCGATGACCGAGGCGCTGAGGGCGGGTACCTGACCGGCGGGGATCTGGAGACCGGGGCCACCCTGCGTATCTCCGCGCCCTCGCTCAAGCGGAACTTCGAGGAGCTCGCGGCGCTCGGTGAGCCGCCCGCCCCGGCGCCCGCGCCCACGCCTGCGCCGGTGGAGGAGCAGACCTCCGAGGAGAGGGCCCGCGCGTGGGTCGACGCCCACCGGGTGCACGTCGACATCGACACGGACAGCGCCCGTGCGAGGACGGCCGATGCCGCCCCGGCGGACACCGGCTTCCCGCTCGCGGCGCCGGACACGGAGGAGACCAACGCGGCGCCGGACACCGAGAAGGCCGACACGGTGCGGGACACCGAGGAGACCGACGCGGCGCCCACCGGCGAGGCAGCAGCGGGGCCGACCGCACCCACCAGCGACACCGCAGCCGAGCCGACCGCACCCACCGACGAGCCCCCGGGCGAGCCGACCGCGTCCGCCGCCGATTCGGCACCCTCCGCGGATCCCCGGGCCCCCCTCCCCGAACCGGTCACCGACGCCGCGCCCGCCCCCGGCCTCGCAACCCCACAACTGGCTCAGGCCCCCGCTGACACCCCCACCCCCGGCACCGCGCCCAACGCTCAGGCGGCCTGGGCTCCCCCGCCCCCGCCGGCGGGCGGAGTCCCTCCGTTGCCGCCGTCGTTCCAGCCGGCCGCGCCGCCCGCCGCCCCGCAGTGGGCCGACCCCGCACCCGGCCAACCGCCCCTGGCCGCCCCGTACGCCGCGGCCCCGCCACAGCCCCAAGGCGCGTACGGCTTCCCCCAGTCACCCGCCCCACCGGCGCCACCGGCGCCACCGGCCGAAGCCCACCCCCAGGCGCCACAGGGTCAATACGGCCCGCCCCAGGACGAGCCCAGCCACGGCCACCCGCAGCCCTCCCCCACCGCGCCCTCACCACAGCCCGGCCACAGCTCCGCCCAACCGATGCCCCAGCCACTGCCCCAACCCGGCTACGGCTTCCCCCAACCACCGGCCCACGCCACACCGCCGGCCCACGGCCAACCACCGGCCACGCCGACACCACAACCCGGATACGGCTTCCCGCAGCCCCCGTCCCAACCCACACCACCGGCCCACGGCCAACCCCCCGCCGCCCCCGCGCCCCCGGCCGGCTACGGCTTCCCGCAACCACCCGCCACGCCCACACCACAACCCGGTTACGGCTTCCCCCAGCCCCCAGCCGCACCCGCACCCGCCCCACACCCCGGCTACAGCTCCCCCCACCCCGCTCAGCCCCAACCACAGCCACAGTTGCAGCCACCCTCCCAACCACAGCCGCACCCGCAGCCGCAGCCGCACCCCCACCCGCACCCGCCATACGCCCAAGACACCACCGCCCCCCTCGGCTACACCGCAGCCGTCGAGTTGTCGGCCGATCGGCTGGTCAACAGCAAGCGGCAGAAGCAGCGCAGCAAGGCGCCCGGCGCGGGTGGCGGGCGGTTCAAGTTCGGGGGCAAGAAGGAGGAGACGGAGCGGCAGCGGAAGCTGGAGTTGATCCGCACCCCGGTCTCGTCCTGCTACCGGATCGCCGTGATCAGCCTCAAGGGCGGCGTAGGCAAGACGACCACCACGACGGCCCTCGGCTCGACCCTTGCCAGCGAGCGTCAGGACAAGATCCTGGCCATCGACGCCAACCCGGACGCCGGCACGCTCGGCCGCCGGGTCCGCCGCGAAACCGGCGCCACCATCCGCGACCTGGTGCAGAACATCCCGCACCTGCACAGTTACGCGGACATCCGGCAGTACACCTCGCAGACCCCCTCCGGCCTGGAGATCATCGCCAACGACGTGGAGCCCGAGGTCTCCTCGACGTTCGACGACGAGGACTACCGGCGCGCGATCGACGTGCTCGGCAGGCACTACCCGGTCGTCCTCACCGACTCCGGCACCGGCCTGCTCTACTCCGC
This sequence comes from Streptomyces sp. NPDC059897, assembly GCF_042730865.1. Taxonomy (NCBI): domain Bacteria; kingdom Bacillati; phylum Actinomycetota; class Actinomycetes; order Kitasatosporales; family Streptomycetaceae; genus Streptomyces; species Streptomyces sp. NPDC059897. The sequence goes on from NZ_JBHWKQ010000013.1 coordinate 31,659, forward strand.
GATGCGCGGAGTCCTCGACCTGGCCGACCAGTTGATCATCATCTCGACGCCGTCCGTCGACGGTGCGTCCAGCGCCAGCACCACCCTCGACTGGCTGTCCGCGCACGGGTACTCGGAGCTCGTCGCCCGCTCCCTCACCGTCATCTCCGGTGTCCGCGACACCGGCAAGATGATCAAGGTGGACGACATCGTCGGCCACTTCCGGACCCGCTGCCGCGGTGTGATCGTCATCCCCTTCGACGAGCACCTCGCGGCGGGCGCCGAGGTCGACCTCGACATGATGCGCCCCAAGGTGCGGGAGGCGTACTTCGACCTCTCCGCGATGGTCGCCGAGGGCTTCCCCCGCACCCATCAACACCAGCCTCAGCCCCACCAGCCCCACCACCAGTACCAACACCACCAGCAGCCCCACCAGCAGCAGCCGCCCCCGCAAGCACCGCCGCAGCCGCCGCACCCCGGATGGCAGCCCCCACCGCCGCCACCCCCACACCAGTAACTCCCCCCACGCACATACCCACCAGGGGCCCACATCCGTCGAACACGGATGCGGGCCCCTGGCATTTCCTGCACCCATCCGGGTGCCATCCCCTGGCCTGCAAAGCATCAGAGGTCTCGACCAATGTGCGTGAAATGCAGGTCAACTCGTTATTTCCGCAGGCCACATGGGGTTCACCCACCGTTGACGTTCCTCAACTGCCGCTGATAAACCAACACTTCAGTCGACCTGAATTCTCAGATCCAGCCCAGCTGTGCGAGCGATGCGCGAGGTCACCGCCGATGGACACACCAGCTCAGCAAGACATGGACCACAGAACGGCCCGCCCCCCGCGGCGCGGAGTGCGGATACTCCTCGCGGCCGGCGCCGCGGCGTTCACCCTGACGGCAGGCCTCGCCACGCCGCTGAACCCGGCGCCGCAGCAGGCCGAGGCGAAGGCGAGCGGCAACGCCGCGGCCAAGGCCGACGGCGGCAAGAACAAGACGCTCACCGTGGCCGTCGCGCAGAGCGTCGACTCGCTGAGCCCGTTCCTGGCGACGCGCCTGGTCAGTACAAGCATCCACCGGCTGATGTACGAGTACCTGACCAATTACGACCCGAAGGACAACCACGTCGTCCCGGGCTTCGCCACCGAGTGGAAGCCGTCGGCCGACAAGCTGACGTGGACGTACACCATCCGCTCCGACTCGAAGTGGTCCGACGGCCGGCAGGCCACCGCCCACGACGCCGCCTTCACCTTCAACAAGATGATGACGGACGACGGCGCGGCGACCGCCAACGGCTCGTTCGTCGGCAACTTCAAGAAGGTCACGGCGCCCAGTGACACCAAGCTCGTCGTCGAGCTGAAGAAGCCGCAGGCGACCATGACGTCCCTCGACATCCCGATCGTGCCCGAGCACGTCTGGAAGGACGTCAAGGACTACTCGAAGTTCAACAACGACAAGGACTTCCCGATCGTCGGGAACGGTCCGTACGTCGTCACCGGGTACAAGACCGACCAGTACGTGAAGCTGAAGCGCAATCCGGACTTCTGGCGGAAGACGAAGACGCCGCAGTTCGACAACATCGTCTTCAAGACGTACAAGGACCAGGACGCCGCGGTCGCCGCCCTGCGCAAGGGCGAGGTCTCCTTCGTGGCCGGCTCCCCCGCCCTGACGCCCGCTCAGGCGGCTTCACTCAAGGGCGAGAAGGACATCAAGGTCAACGAGGGTCCGGGCCGCCGCTTCTACGCGATCGCCGTGAACCCCGGCTGGAAGACCAAGAGCGGCAAGAAGTTCGGCGACGGCAACCCGGCGCTGCTCGACAAGGACTTCCGCCAGGCACTCTTCCGGTCCGTCGACACCAAGACCATCGTCGACAAGGTCTTCCAGGGCCACGCCGTGCGCGGCCAGGGCTACATCCCGCCGCGCTTCAAGGACTACTACTGGCAGCCATCGGGCGATCAGCAGCTGAGCTACGACCCGAAGGCCGCGGCCAAGATGATGGACGACGCGGGCTACAAGATGAAGGACGGCAAACGCGTCGGCAAGGACGGCAAGCCGATCAACCTGCGGATGCTGTGCCACGCCACCGACCCCAACGACAAGGCGGTCGGCAAGTACCTCAAGGAGTGGTGGGGCGAGGTCGGCGTCGGCCTCAAGCTCAACTGCGTCGACGACGTCTCCGTGCCCTGGTACGCGGGCGAGTACGACCTCGCCTTCGACGGCTGGTCGGTGAACCCGGACCCGGACTTCGTCCTCGGCATCCACACCTGCGCCGCCCTGCCGAGCAAGCCGAAGGAGGTCGCGCAGACCGACAACGGCATCTGCGACAAGACCTTCGACAAGCTCTACAACCAGCAGCTCGCCGAGTACGACCCGGACAAGCGCGCGGACACCGTGAAGAAGATGGAGTCCTGGCTCTACGACTCCGGCTACATGAACGTCATGGCGTACCCGAACGCGGTCGAGGCCTACCGCACCGACCAGATCAAGTCCATTCAGACGATGCCCACCGCCGCCGGCAACATCTACGGCCAGGACGGGTATTGGAGCTGGTGGTCGGCCGAGCCCGCGTCGGCGTCCGACAGCGAGGACAGCGGTTCGTCCAGTTCCACCGGGATCGTGATCGGCATCGTGGTCGCGGCGCTCGTCGTCATCGGCGGCGGAGTGCTCTTCGCGCGGCGGCGCCGCACGACGGCGGACGAGCGCGAGTAGGCGACGCACAGCTACGCGAGTAAGAAGACATGTGAACCATGACAGCTGACAGCACTCCGGCGCTCGTGCAGCCCGCGGACGGCACGGACGGCGACCCGGCTTCGGCCGGGGCGCCGCCGGCCGCCCGCGGCCCCCGGGCCCGCAACACCAAGGCGTACGTCCAATACGCGCTCATGAAGATCGGCGGCGCGATCGTCTCGCTCTTCGCCGTCCTCGTCACGAGCTTCTTCCTGTTCCGCCTCATCCCGTCCGACCCGGTCAAGCAGATGACCGGCGGCCGCAAGGTCTCCACCGAGCAGCTGGAGAACCTGCGCCACCAGTACGGCCTCGACCAGCCGATGTGGAAGCAGTTCACGTCGTACATCGGGGACGCGCTCTCCGGTGACTTCGGGATCTCGTTCCAGTTCCACGCCCCGGTCATGGACAAGATCCTCGACGCGCTCCCCGCGACGCTGCTGCTCACGGGCACGGCGTACGTCCTGTACTCGGCACTCGGCATCTGGCTGGGCACGCGCACGGCGTGGCGCAACGGATCGCGCAGCGACCGCTTCAACACGGCGTTCGCGCTGACCCTGTACTCGATCCCGGCGTTCTGGCTGGGGCTGCTCCTCATCATCGTGTTCGCGGTCGGCATCGGGCCGATCCCCGGCATGTTCCCGACCGGCGGGCTCGAATCGGGCGGCGAGACCGGGTTCGCGTACATCCTCGATGTCGCGCACCATCTGATCCTGCCGGTGATCACCCTGGTCGCGGTCGGCTACGCGCAGACGCTCCTCGTCATGCGCTCCTCGCTGCTCGACGAGATGGGCAGCGACTATCTGACGACCGCCCGCGCCAAGGGGCTCCGCGACGACCTGGTGCGCCGCAAGCACGCGGTGCCGAACGCGATGCTGCCGACGTTCACGCTGATGTTCGTGAACCTGGGGCATGTGGTCGCCGGTCAGATCCTCGTGGAGACCGTCTTCTCGTGGCCCGGTCTCGGCGGGCTCTTCTACCAGGCGCTCTCCGTGCCCGATCTGCCGCTCGTCCAGGGCCTGTTCTTCGTCTTCGCCACCGCGGTGATCCTCGCGAACACCCTCGCCGACATCCTCTATCCGCTGCTCGACCCGAGGGTGGGCCGATGACGACGACCGAAACCGCGCCTTCGAAGGAGCCGAAAGCCCCGAAGGCGCCCAGCGCGCGCTCCCTCGCGCGCGCCCGCAAGCGCCAGTCCCTGACCCGCTTCTGGCGGTCCTACCGGGCGCACCGCAGTGGCCTGTGGGGCCTCGGTCTGCTGATCCTGATCGCCCTGATCGCGATCCTCGCGCCGGTCCTCGTCGGCTCGGACGCGCAGAGCGTGACCGACGCGCCCGGCGGCCCCATGGAGGGGCCGAGCGGCGAATTCCCGCTGGGCACCGACCAGTTCGGCCGCAGTGTGCTCGCCCTGCTGGTGTACGGGGCGCGCATCTCGCTCACCGTGGGCCTGCTCGCGGCGTTCCTGTGCGTGGCCATCGGCACCGTCATCGGCATCGTCGCGGGCCACTTCCGCGGCTGGTACTCGACGGTCCTGATGCGCGTCACGGACTGGTTCCTCGTGATGCCGACGCTGGTGCTCGCCATCGCCCTCGCGACCGTCATGGACCGCTCGATGTGGACCGTGATCATCGCGATCGGCGTGACGACCTGGCCGACGACCGCGCGCCTCGTCCGTGCCCAGACCCTGTCGGTCGAGGCGCGCCCGTACATCGAGCGGGCGCGGGCGCTCGGTGGCAGCCACGGTCACGTCATGACGCGGCACGTGCTGCCGAACGTGATGCCGCTGGTCCTCGCCCAGACCACGATGATCATCTCCTCGGCGATCCTGACCGAGGCGACCCTCGCGTTCCTCGGCCTGTCCGATCCGACCGTCACCTCCTGGGGCGGCATGCTCCAGGACGCGCGCGAGGCGGGCGCGGTCAGCGCGGGCGACTGGTGGTACCTGGCCCCGCCCGGCATCGCCATCGCCGTCGTCGCGCTCTCCTTCACGCTGTGCGGCCGCGCGGTCGAGTCCGTCCTGAACCCGAAGCTGGGGGCCCGCTCATGACGCTTCTCGAGGTACGGGACCTCACCGTGACGTACGCCGGCGGGGCCGAGGCCGTCCGCGGCGTGAACCTGACCCTGGAGGCGGGCCAGAAGCTCGGCATCGCGGGCGAGTCCGGCTGCGGAAAGTCCACGCTCGCGCTCGCGCTCCTGCGCCTGCTCCCCAAGGATGCCGAGGTCACCGGCGAGATCCTGCTGAACGGCGAGGACGTCCTCGCCATGAAGTGGGGCCGGGTGCGGGCCGTGCGCTGGGCGGGCGCCTCGATCGTCTTCCAGGGCGCGATGCACTCGCTCAACGCGGTGCACCGCATCGGCGACCAGATCGCCGAGCCGATCCTGCTGCACAAGAAGGCGACGCAGGAGGGCGCTAAGAAGAAGGTCGGCGAGCTCCTCGAACACGTGGGGCTCCCCGCCGCCCGCGCGAACGCCTACCCGCACGAGCTCTCCGGCGGCCAGCGCCAGCGCGTGATGATCGCGATGGCGCTCGCCTGCGAGCCGGACCTGATCATCGCCGACGAGCCGACGACGGCCCTCGACGTGATGATCCAGGCCCAGATCCTGCGCCTGATCGAGCAGTTGGTGACCGAGGAGAACCTCGGCCTCGTCATGATCAGCCACGACCTCGCGGTCCTCTCCGACACCTGCGACCGGCTCGCCGTGATGTACGCGGGCCGCGTCGTCGAGGAGGGCCCCGCCCTCCAGGTCTACGAGGACGCGGTGCACCCCTACGCGAAGGCGCTGTCGGCGGCGTTCCCGACGATCGGCGACCCGGCGTCCCGGTTCGCGCCGCGCGGGCTGCCCGGCGACCCGCCGGACCCGTCGGCGCTGCCGTCGGGCTGTACGTTCCATCCGCGCTGCCCGGTGGCGCTCGACGTGTGCGCGGGCGAGGACCAGGTGCTGCGGATCGCGGGGCCCGAGCGGCGGGCGGCGTGTGTGCACGTGGGTTCAAGTGACGCCCTGGGCGCGGAAGTCGAAGCAAGGAGCACCACGGCATGACGGAAACGCTTCAGAAGCCGGACGGCTCTGTGCAGACCCTTCTCAGCGCCGACAAGCTGCACGTGACGTTCCCCGGCCGGCGCGGCGCCGCCGAGGCGCGGGCCGTGGACGGCGTCGACCTGGACATCGCGCCGGGCGAGATCGTGGCGCTGGTCGGCGAGTCCGGCTGCGGAAAGACGAGCCTGGCGCGCACCCTGCTGGGCCTGGAGAAGCCGACGTCGGGCCGGGTCACGTTCGCGGGCAGGCCGCTGGACTACGCCTCGAAGGCGCTCAAGGCGTACCGCAAGCGCGTCCAGTTGGTCCTCCAGGACCCGAGCGGCTCGCTCAACCCCCGGCACACGGTGTACGACGCGGTGGCCGAGGGGCTGCGCATCCACGGGTACGCGGGCGACGAGCGCGAGGCGGTCACGAACGCCCTGTCCCGCGCGGGACTTCGCCCACCCGAGCGCTTCTTCCTGCGCTATCCGCACGAGCTGTCGGGCGGCCAGCGCCAGCGCGTCGTCATCGCGGGCGCGCTGGTCCTCGACCCCGAGCTGATCGTCGCGGACGAGCCGGTGGCGTCCCTCGACGCGTCCGTACGGGGAGAGATCCTCGCCCTGCTGCTGCGCCTGCGCGAGGAGCTCGGCCTGTCCGCGCTCGTGGTCACGCACGACCTCGGCCTCGCGTGGAACATCGCGGACCGGGTGGCGGTGATGTACCTGGGCCGCATCGTGGAGACGGGCCGGGTGGAGGACGTCCTGACCGCGCCCCAACACCCGTACACGCAGGCCCTGTTGTCGGTGCTCCCGGAGGCGCCGGGCGAACCGGTGGTCCTGACCGGCGAGCCCCCGGACCCGTCCCGCATCCCGGGCGGCTGCCGCTTCCACGCGCGCTGCCAGGTCCTGGCGGACGGCCGGGCGGACGAGGCCGGGGTCACCGAAGCGTGCCGGACGGTGGACCTGCCGGTCCTTACGGGCGCGGCCACGTCACAGGTGGCGTGCCACTGGGCGGCGGCGAGGGCCGCGGCCGACTAGTACGTCGCGGGAACGGTGAAGGCCCGGCTCCCCCCGGAGCCGGGCCTTCACCGCTGTCTCCCGGAGACGGCTCAGCTGTACATGCCGGGCACGTAGTCGCCGGCAGGCTGCTGGGTCATCACGTTGAACCGGTTGAACGTGTTGATCATCGCGATGCAGCCGACGAGCGCGCCGAGCTGCGCCTCGTCGTAGTGCTTGGCGGCCTTCTCCCACACCTCGTCCGAGACCCCGGCGCTGTCGGCGATGCGGGTGCCCGCCTCGGTCAGCTCCAGGGCGGCCTTCTCGGCCTCGTCGAAGACCTTGGCCTCGCGCCAGGCGGCGACCAGGGCGAGCCGGACCGCCGTCTCACCGGCCTCGGCGGCGTCCTTGACGTGCATGTCCAGACAGCCCGAGCAGCCGTTGATCTGGCTGGCCCGGATCATGACCAGGTTGAGCGTCGGCGCCGGCACACCGGAACCCTCGGCGGCCTTGGCCGCCGCGATGACGTGCTTGAGCATCTTGCCGAGGGTCGGGTTGGTGAAGAGGTTGAGTCGCGGTTCCATGAGGGGCTCCTTCGCACTCCGTCATAAGTGGTGACACCACTACGACGGAGCGTCCCGCCCCGATGTGACACACCCCGAAGTGACCTGCGTCACTCCGGTGCGGATCGCGGCCCTCAGGCCTTGGACGCCTCGATCAGCTCGCGCGAGCGCTTCACGTCGTCCGCGATCGCGGCGACCAGCTCGTCGAGCGACTCGAACTTCGCCATGCCGCGCACGAACGCCACGAACTCCACGGCCACGTGCAGCCCGTACAGGTCGAGCCCCACACGGTCGATGGCGTAGGCCTCGACGGTGCGCTCGGTGCCGTCGAACTGCGGGTTCGTGCCGACGGAGATCGCCGCGGGCATCGCCTCGTCGTCCACGTACAGCCACCCGGCGTAGACGCCGTCGGCCGGGACCGCGGTGTGCGGGAGCGTCTCGACGTTGGCGGTCGGGAAGCCCAGCTCGCGGCCGCGCTGCGCGCCGCGCACGACGACGCCCTCGACACGGTGCGGCCGGCCGAGGATCTCGGCGGCGCCCAGCACATCGCCCTCGGCGACGAGCCGCCGCGTCAGCGTGGAGGAGAACGGCTGACCGCCCCCGGCGGAACCACTGACGTACAAATCCACGACCTCGACTTCAAAGTCGTACGTCTGACCCTGCTCGGCCAGGAAGTCGACATTGCCCGCGGCCTTGTGGCCGAAGCGGAAGTTGGGGCCCTCGACGACCACGCGCGCGTGCAGCTTGTCGACGAGCACCTTCGCCACGAAGTCGGCGGGCGACAGCTTCGAGAACTCGGTGGTGAACGGGAGGATCAGCACGGCGTCCACGCCGAGCTCGGCCATCAGTTCGGCACGCCGGTGGTGCGGGGCGAGCAGCGGCGGGTGCGAACCCGGGCGCACGACCTCGCTGGGGTGCGGGTCGAAGGTGACCACGACGGCCGGGACGCCCAGCTCGCGCGCCCGCTCCACGGCCCGCCCGATGATCAACTGGTGCCCGCGATGCACCCCGTCGTAGGAGCCGATGGTGACGACGCTGCGCCCCCAGTCCTGGGGGATGTCCTCCAAGCCACGCCAGCGCTGCACGGTGATTGCCCCTCGCAAACCTGTGTCCGACCGTTTGGAACCTTGCGTCTCTCTACCGAATACGCAGGTCTAAGAGTGCCATGCCGCCCGCCCGCGCTTCGCATCGGGCGGGCCCGCGACGCTACGCGGGCACCCGCGCCCCGGCCAGGTCCTCGATCATGCGCCGGGAGCTCGGTCCGACGAGCGTCGCCCACTCGCGGGGCGCCCCCGCGAGCCACCCCGCCACCTGGTCCGCGAACCCCGGCACGGACCGCGCGAGCTCCACGAGCAGCCGGTCGAAGCGGGACGCACCCTCCGGCGTACGCACAAGGAGCATGCCCGTGCGGTGCACCAGGTCCCGCGTCCTGGCCTGCCCGCGCCGCGCCGCGTCGCGCGCTGCGGCGCACAGCAGCGCGTCGAGCACGACGGGGTCCCGCTCCTCCTCCAGCAGTACGTCGAGCAGCTCGGCCCGCAGCGCGCGCGACGCGGTCGTGCCGGGCGCGGCGAGCACGCGCGCCAGGGCGCTGCGCACGACGGAGGGCCGCTCCGACACCAGGCCGACGACCAGCGGGTACATCACGGCCCGTGCGCCGTCCCCGTGTTCGAGACACCGGTCGACGAACGCCGCCACCTGCCCGGCCGCGGCGTCCGGCCAGTCCTCGGCGAGCTCCCGCACGAGCGCGGCGGCGCGCCGGGCGTGCGCGGGTTCGGTCAGCCCGGCGAGGGTCCGCAGGATCTCGCCGAGGCCCGGGCCCGGCTCCCGCAGCCGCGCCTGCAGCGCCGCGAACACGGGTTCCGGGTGGGTGGGGACGGCCGGGGCGAGCGCGTCGGCGGGCAACCGCGCGTCGCCCGCCACGAACCGATCCAGCGCCCGCGCCAGATACACCGGCCGCGTCTCCGGATCCCGTACGAGGAGGGCGAGCGCGGCGCCGTGCAGCTCCCGCTCGCCGGGCCGCTCGAGGAGCGCGAACGCGGCGTACCGCAGCAGTTCCCGGTCGGCCGGGGCCTCGGCCCGCGGCGCGACCCGCATGCCGTACGCGGCGGCTGCGACGTGCCGGTCGGGCCGCTCGTCGTGGGCCCACCGGTCGACGGCACGGCACAGCGCGGAGGGCTCCTCGTCGGCGAGCGTCGCGAGCAGCTCGTCGGCGCGCGGGTGGGCGGAGTCGACGAGGGCCTCGATCAGGCCGTCGAGGTCGCGGTGCCGGTGGGTGTGGAGCAGCGCCTGAGCGACGTCGGCGACGGTGGCGTCGGGCAGGGCGGGCAGCGCGCGCTCGTCGTCGAACCACCGTGTCAGCCGCCGCTGTACGCGCCGCGGTTCGGCGGCGAGGGCCTCCGCGACGGCGTCCAGGCACCGGCCCCCGGCCTCGCCCGCGTCGTGCACCACGGCGCGCCGCAGCAGCTCGAACCGGGTGTCGTCGTCCACGGAGATCCGCATCCAGAACTCACCACCGAAACGGCCGCCCGCGGCGAGCGCTTCCAACACCCCGCGATACGCCCCGGCGTCCGACGCACCTTCCAACACCCCACGCACCAGCGCGGCCCCCCACCAGGCCGCTTCGACGTCACCTTCCCCCCACGCGTCGGCTTCCCCCGCCGATCTCCCACCCGCCCGCCCCCTCCGGGGGCTACGGCCCTCCGGAATCGCACACCCGGCCTCGGCCGCCCCACCCCCAACCCCGACTCCCCACCCACTGCGCTCACCCGCCCCCGCCTCGGCCACCCCACCACCGACCCCGGCTCCCCACCCATCACGCTCAGCCGCCCCCGCCTTGGGCAATCTGCCGCCACCCCCAGTTCCCCACCCATCACGCTCGCTGGCCCCCGCCTTGGGCACCCCACCACCGACCCCGGCTCCCCACCCATCGCGCTCAGCCGCCCCGGCTTCGAACACCCCACCACCAACCTCGGCTCCCCACCCATCACGCTCACCCTCCCCCGCCTCGAACACCCCACCACCAACCCCGGCTCCCCACCCCCTGCGTTCAGCCGCCCCCGCCTTGGGCAATCTGCCGCCTTGGGCGGCAGGGTGGGCAAGGCGGCCCCCGGTGCCGCCCGCGCCCTCGTCGGGCGTCGGCCCTGTCGCGGCCAGATGCTCCCCGGCGCCGCCGACACCCGCGCCGGGCGTCGCCCCCGGCGCGGCCAGCCGCTCCCCGGCGCCACCGGCACCCGCGTCAGGCCCCGCCCCCGGCAGCGCCCACGGCAGCAACGCCCGCAACCGTGCCTCCAGTTCGGCGCAGCCCACCCGTTCCAGGAAGAGGAGCGCCCGCACCACCGGCCCCGCCCGATGCCGAGGCACCGGAAACCCGGCCCCCCGCCGCCGGAACACCAACGCGTCCAACGCCCCGTCGACATCCAGATGCATCCCCTGGATCCAGTCCGCGACCTCCTCGTGCGCGAACCGGTACCCGCTCCCCGCCGGCACCAGCACCCCCTCCGTGAGGACCGCCGACGCCCACCCGGTCACCCCGCCCCGCGCCCCCCACGGAAACAGCTCCTCGAACGACTCCCGGTCCAACTCCCCCTGGCCCGGCCCCAGACTGCGCCGCGCGGCCTCGTGCACCTGCCCGGCCACCCGCGCCGCGAGCCTGCGCACCCCGCTCCCCCGCACCCCCGCCCCGGCGGCCAACCGCACGGCCACGCGCAGGCACATCAGGTCCAGATACGCCCCGAAGATCCCGTCCCGGTCGGGGCACCCGGCCACGCCCCCGGGCAGCGCCGCCCGCACCTCGCTCAGCAGCCGCAACGACAGCGGATGCCCGGCCTCCCGCTCCGCGAGCGCCCCCTCCGGCACGCCGAGCCGCTCCCGCGCCCGCCGCGCCGCCTCCCCTTCGAGGTCCCCGATCCGTACACCCGGCGGCAGCGCCCCCGCCGCCCGCCCGTACAGCACGTCCGCGCCGAACAGCGCGCCCGCCTGCTCCCAGTACTCACCACGGCACGCCACCACGAGCCGCACCCCGCACGCCGCGAGCCACCGCTCGGTCCCCCGCGACCAGGCTCCAAGGCGGTGCGCGAGCACAGGCGGCATCTCCTCCGGCCCGTCGAGCAGCAGGACGAGCGGGCGCCCCGCCTCCCGGGCGACCTCGGCGATCCGCTCGGCCGAGACGTCTCCCAGACCTCCCGCCTCCGCCCCCTCCCGCGACGCCGCCACGATCCGCCCCGCCCGCGCGAGCGCACGCCCCACCGCCTGTGCCACCGACGCGTCGTCCTCACCGAGGTCCGCGCCCCGCAGCCACACCGTGGGCGCGGCGCCGTCGCCCTCGGCCCGCCGCGCGGCGAACGCGGCGAGTTCCGTGGTCCGCCCGCTGCCCGGCTCCCCGACGAGCGCCAGCACCCGCGCCTCGCCGCCCGCACCCGCGGCGAAGGAGGCCAACTCCCGCACCAGGTCCGGCCGTTCGACCGGCTCCGGCCCGTCCGCCCCCGGCCCGTCGCTGCCCACCGAGACCCCGGCGAGCTCCAGCACGCCACCGAGATTCAGCTCGTCCCCGTACGCCGGCACGGCCGCCGCGTTGCGCGCGAGCAGTTCGGCCAGTGGCCCCCGCCCGCCCGTGCCCGCGATCGCCGCCCGCAGCGGCACCGCGAACCCGGCCGCCCGGTGCCCGGCCCGCAGCGCGGTACCGAGCACCGCGACCACCGCCCCCGTACGCGCGTCGAGCACCGGGCCGCCCGCGGCGCCGCCGCCGACGCGCAGCGCGTCCGCCCCGTCCGTGCCGACGGCCAGCTCCAGGGCGCCGTCCAACAGATGCCTGCGGCCATCGGCCACGTACGAGACCGGCGAGCGCCTCAGGACGCGCGCCTCGCGCCAGCCGCCCGCGGGAATCCGCACGTACGCCCCGGCCGCCGGCGGGTCCGAGGCCGCCACCGGGAGCGGCGGCGCGCCGAGCCCCCGCGTGCGCAGCAGCGCCAGGTTCGCCTCGGGAAGTTCGACGACCGACCCGGGTTCCACCACACAGGTCTCGCCGCCCGGCCCGTGCACCAACAGGCGCTCGAGCCCGCTCACCACCTCGTGGCCCGTGACGACCGTCCCGCGGTCGTCCGCCGCGAAGCCCGCACCGCGCGGCCGCCCGGCCAGATCACTGATCCGTACCAGCGGCGGGTCCATCATGACGCGACCCTCCCGCCGTCCTCCGCCACGCCCCGTGCCTCGACGGTAGGCGCGCAATGATCAGCAGGACAGCGTCAGAGGCGAACGCGCCCCCTTGCGCTCCCCCTGTTCACTCCGAGCGCCCGCCCGAAGGGGTGAAGTGAACGGGCGTGCTGGATACACCCTTGAGAGGGGGACGTGGAGCGGCGGCCACCCAGAGACCGGAACCCGCCGCTCCACCGAAATCGCTCATGGCGCGAGCTCAGCCGAACACGGCCAGGCTCTTCGCCTTCCCCTTCTGCTCCTCGACCAGAGCGAGGAACTGCCCACCGGGCCCGAACACGGCGACGGGACCCGCGCCCGCGTACTCCTCGGGCACCTCCAGGCGCACGCCGTTGAGCAGCAGCTTCCCGCGCCGCCCGTCGACGTCCCAGCGGGGGAACGCGGCGGCGGCCGCCTCGGCCACCGGCATCACGGTCAGCGTCTCCTGGAGCTGGTCCAGGGTGCGCGCCGAGTCGAGCTTGTACGGGCCGACGCGGGTGCGCCGCAGCGCCGTCAGATGCCCGCCGACGCCGAGCCCGGCGCCCAGGTCACGGGCGAGCGCCCTGATGTACGTACCGGAGGAGCAGACGACGGAGACGACCAGGTCCAGGACCGGCGTGCCGTCCTCGGCGACCGCGTCCCTGACGTCGTACACGGCGAAGGACGAGACCTTGACCGGGCGCGCCGGGATCTCGAACTCCTCGCCCTCGCGGGCCCGCTTGTAGCTGCGGACACCGTTGATCTTGATGGCGCTGACCTTCGACGGCACCTGCATGATGTCGCCGCTCAGCTTGGCGATCTCCGCGTCGATGGCCTCGCGCTTGACCCCGGACGCGTCGGTGGACGAGGTGAGCTCGCCCTCCGCGTCGTCCGTGAGCGTGTTCTGCCCGAGCCTGATCGTGCCCAGGTACTCCTTCTCGGTCAGCGCGAGGTGGCCGAGGAGCTTGGTCGCGCGCTCGACGCCGAGCACGAGCACACCCGTCGCCATCGGGTCGAGGGTGCCCGCGTGGCCGACCTTGCGGGTCTTGGCGATCCCGCGCATCTTGGCCACGACGTCGTGCGAAGTGAAGCCCGACGGCTTGTCGACGATGACAAGGCCGTCGGGCGGAGGGGTGCGGTCGGACATGCTCAGGCTTCGCCGTCCTTCCGAGAGGCGTCCTCGGCGTCCGTGTCGGCGTCCTCGGGCTTCCGGTACGGGTCCGCGCCGCCGGCGAAGTCGGCGCCCGCGGACGCCTCCCGCACCTGCTCGTCGGACTGCCGCGCCCGGTCGAGGAGGTCCTCGATGGTGCGGGCGTTCTCCGGCAGGGCGTCCGCGACGAAGGCCAGCGTCGGCGTGAACTTCACGCCGGCCGCCTGACCGACCGCCGAGCGCAGGATGCCCTTGGCGCTCTCCAGACCGGCGGCCGCCTCGGCCCGCTCCTCGTCGCTCCCGTACACCGTGTAGAAGACGGTCGCTTCCCGGAGGTCACCCGTCACACGGGTGTCGGTGATGGTGATGTGGGAGCCGAGCCGCGGGTCCTTGATCCCACGCTGCAGCTTCTGGGCCACCACCTCTCGAATGAGGTCCGCCAGCCTCTTGGCGCGCGCGTTGTCGGCCACTGGTCCGTCTCCTTTTAAGTGCTTACTTGCTTGTTGCTTCAGTCTGCGTCAGTCGTCGTCGCCGTGGAGCCTGCGGCGGACCGAGAGCAGTTCCACCTCGGGCCGCCCGGCGACGAGCCGCTCGCAGCGGTCCAGTACGTCGGTCAGGTGGCCGGTGTCCCCGGAGACCACCGCGAGCCCGATCTCGGCCCTGCGGTGGAGGTTCTGGTTGCCCGTCTCCGCGACGCTCACCGCGTACTTGCGGTGCAGTTCGGCCACGATCGGACGGACGAGGGAGCGCTTCTCCTTCAGCGAGTGGACGTCGCCGAGGAGCAGGTCGAAGGACAGAGTCCCCACATACATGTGTGTCCGGATGTCCCGCCGGTCCGGGGTCGTATGGGCGACCGCTTCCGGCCACCGATACGGGAACGGTACACGCAACGGCCGGGGCCGATCGACGGAAATAAGTCCCGCCGACCGGCCCCAGTCGGTTACTGCGTGGTTCAGACGCGCGGCTTCTCGCGCATCTCGTACGTCGCGATGACGTCGTCGACCTTGATGTCGTTGAAGTTGCCGAGGTTGATACCGCCCTCGAACCCTTCGCGGATCTCGGTGACGTCGTCCTTGAAGCGACGCAGGCCCACGATGTTGAGGCTCTCCGCGATGACCTTGTTGTCGCGGAGGAGGCGCGCCTTCGTGTTGCGCTTGACCTCGCCGGAGCGGATGAGAACACCCGCGATGTTGCCCAGCTTGGACGACTTGAAGACCTCGCGGATCTCCGCCGTGCCGAGCTCGACCTCCTCGTACTCCGGCTTGAGCATGCCCTTGAGGGCCGCCTCGATCTCCTCGATGGCCTGGTAGATCACCGAGTAGTACCGGACGTCGACACCCTCGCGCTCGGCCATCTGCGCGGCACGACCGGCCGCACGGACGTTGAAGCCGATGACGATGGCGTCCGAGCCCATGGCCAGGTCGATGTCCGACTCCGTGACCGCACCGACGCCGCGGTGCAGGACCCGGATGTCGACCTCTTCGCCGACGTCCAGCTGGAGCAGCGAGGACTCGAGAGCCTCGACGGAACCAGAAGCGTCACCCTTGATGATGAGGTTGAGCTGCTGGACCTCGCCGGCCTTGAGCACCTTGTCCAGGTCCTCGAGGGAGACACGGCGCACGCGCTTGGCGAAGGCCGCGTTCCGCTCGCGGGCGGCACGCTTCTCGGCGATCTGACGGGCCGTACGGTCCTCGTCGACCACCAGGAAGTTGTCGCCGGCGCCCGGGACGTTGGTGAGACCGAGCACGAGGACCGGAGTCGAGGGACCCGCCTCCTGCACGTGCTCGCCCTTGTCGTCGAGCAGGGCACGGACACGGCCGTAGGCGTCGCCCGCGACCAGCGTGTCACCGACACGGAGCGTGCCTCGCTGGACGAGGACGGTCGCGACGGCACCGCGGCCCTTGTCGAGGTGGGCCTCGATCGCAATACCCTGCGCGTCCTGCTCCGGGTTGGCCCGCAGGTCGAGCGAGGCGTCCGCGGTCAGGACCACGGCCTCGAGCAGGGAGTCGATGTTCTCGCCCTGCTTGGCGGAGATGTCGACGAACATCGTCTCGCCGCCGTACTCCTCGGCCACGAGGCCGTACTCGGTCAGCTGACCGCGCACCTTGGTCGGGTCGGCACCCTCGACGTCGATCTTGTTGACCGCGACGACGATCGGGACCTCGGCGGCCTTGGCGTGGTTGAGCGCCTCGATCGTCTGCGGCATGACGCCGTCGTTCGCCGCGACCACGAGGATCGCGATGTCGGTCGACTTCGCACCACGGGCACGCATGGCGGTGAACGCCTCGTGACCCGGGGTGTCGATGAAGGTGATCGCGCGCTCTTCACCGTTGACCTCGGTGCCCACCTGGTAGGCGCCGATGTGCTGGGTGATGCCGCCGGCCTCGCCCGCGATGACGTTCGTCTTGCGGATGGCGTCGAGCAGTCGCGTCTTACCGTGGTCGACGTGACCCATGACGGTCACGACCGGCGGACGCGCCATGAGGGCCTCTTCGCCGCCCTCGTCCTCGCCGAACTCGATGTCGAAGGACTCGAGCAGCTCGCGGTCCTCCTCCTCGGGGGAGACGATCTCGACCGCGTAGTTCATCTCGTCACCGAGAAGCTGCAGCGTCTCGTCGGAGACGGACTGCGTGGCCGTGACCATTTCACCGAGGTTGAGCATGACCGCGACGAGCGACGCCGGGTTGGCGTTGATCTTCTCCGCGAAGTCGGTGAGCGAGGCACCGCGCGACAGACGCACCGTGGCGCCGTTGCCGCGAGGCAGCATCACACCGCCGACCGACGGGGCCTGCATGGCCTCGTACTCCTGGCGCCTCTGCCGCTTCGACTTGCGACCGCGACGCGCCGGACCGCCGGGACGACCGAAGGCGCCCTGCGTGCCACCACGGGCACCGGGACCGCCGGGACGGCCACCGAAGCCGGGACGGCCGCCGAAGCCGCCGGGACGACCGCCGCCGCCACCACCGGGACCACCGGGACGACCGGCGAAACCGCCGCCACCGCCACCGGGGCCACCGGGACGACCGGCGAAGCCGGGACGACCGCCACCGCCGCCGCCCGGACGACCGCCGCCGCCGGGACCACCGCGACCGCCGCCGCCACCCGGACCCGGACGCGGGCCCGCGGCGGGACGCTGCGGCATCATGCCGGGGTTCGGACGGTTGCCGCCGCCACCGCCGGGACGCGGACCGGCCGCACCACCGGCGCCGCCGGCCTGCGGACGGGGCATGTTGCCCGGGCTCGGACGGTTGCCGCCCTGACCCTGCGGACGGGGACCACCCTGGCCGCCACCCTGCGGGCGCGGACCGCCCGGGGCACCCTGGCCGCCGGGACGCGGGGCGCCACCCGGACGGGGCGCCTGCGGGCGCGCCATGCCGGTGGAACCACCAGAGGTGAAGGGGTTGTTGCCCGGGCGCGGGCCCGAGGGACGGGCGCCACCGGGACGCTGGCCCTGGCCACCGGGACGCGGGGCGCCCTGACGGTCGCCACGGTCACCGCGCTGGCCACCCTGGCCCTGGCCACGGTCCTGACCGGGGGCCGGACGGCCACCGGGCTTCGGGGCGCCGGGACGCGGAGCGGCCGGGCCGCCGGGCTTCGGGGCCGCGGGGGCCTGCGAAGCGGCGGGAGCCTGGAACTCCGGGGTGCTGGGCGCCGGCGAAGCGGGCTTCGGGGCCGGCTTCGGGCCGGGCGTCGGCCGCGGACCCGGGGTCGCCGGAGCGGCGGGCTTCTCCGCAGCGGGCTGCTCCGCGGCAGGCTGCTCCGCTGCGGGCTTCGGCGCAGCCGGGCCCGGACGCGGGGCGGCGGGCTTGGCGGCCTGCGCGGGAGAGGGGGTGGGACGCGGCGCCGCCGGCTTGGCGGGCGCGGCCTTCTTGGCGGCGGGCTTCTTGGCCGCGCCGTTGGTGCCCTGATTCAGGGCGTCAGTCAACTTGCGTACAACCGGCGCCTCGATGGTCGAGGACGCCGAACGTACGAATTCACCGAGTTCTTGGAGCTTGGCCATGACGACCTTGCTCTCTACGCCGAACTCCTTGGCGAGTTCGTATACCCGGACCTTAGCCACTTCGCTCCTTTTAGGTCCGGGTTACGCCGGACCGTCGCTACTTCATGGGCGTACTCATCGCGTGCTCATCGAGTGCTCATCGCAATCTCGACCTACTTCCAACTCGCGGAATACCAGGGCCGCACGGGGGTCCCGCACGGCGCTTCTTACGGTGTCGCCTGCTCGACGCGGTGGCGCAGGGCCGCCGTGTCGAACGGTCCAGGGGCCCGATAAGCCCTCTGAAACGCCCGGCGGCGGACCGCCAGGTCAAGACAGGCCAGGGCGGGATGCACGTAAGCACCCCGGCCGGGCAGCGTACCGCGATCATCGGGGACGCACTGTCCCTCGATCACCACGATCCGCAGCAGTTCGCTCTTGGCCGCTCGCTCCCGGCATCCCACGCAGGTTCGCTCAGGGCATGCGCGGGCATGCGTCCGACCAGACACGGTTAAGTCTACCTCCCCGTACCGACCTCACCCCTTTGGGGCAAAGATCGAACGGTTGGCTCGTCACATACTGTCGTGATCCAAGCGCCGAGCGCTCGGATTTATTCCCCGTCGGAGGAACCCTCGGGGGCGCCGCCCTGATCGGTGTCCGGACGGATGTCGATGCGCCAGCCGGTGAGCCGGGCCGCGAGCCGGGCGTTCTGACCCTCCTTGCCGATGGCGAGGGAGAGCTGGTAGTCGGGCACCGTCACGCGGGCCGAGCGGGCCGCGAGGTCCACGATCTCGACCTTGGAGACGCGGGCCGGGGACAGCGCGTTGGCCACCATCTCGGCCGGGTCCTCGGACCAGTCGACGATGTCGATCTTCTCGCCGTTGAGCTCGGCCATGACATTGCGCACACGCCCGCCCATCGGGCCGATGCAGGCGCCCTTGGCGTTGAGCCCGCTCCGGGTGGAGCGCACGGCGATCTTCGTGCGGTGGCCGGCCTCGCGCGCGATGGCGCAGATCTCGACGCTGCCGTCGGCGATCTCCGGCACCTCGAGCGAGAAGAGCTTCTTCACGAGGTTCGGGTGCGTACGGGACAGGGTCACGGAGGGGCCGCGGACGCCCTTGGCGACGCGCACGACGTACGAGCGCAGGCGCAGGCCGTGCGGGTACTCCTCGCCGGGGACCTGCTCCTGCACCGGCAGGATGGCTTCCAGCTTGCCGATGTCGACCAGCACGTTCTTCGGGTCGCGGCCCTGCTGGACCTGGCCCATCACGATGTCGCCCTCGCGGCCCGCGTACTCGCCGAGCGTCGCGTCGTCCTCGGCGTCGCGCAGCCGCTGCAGGATGACCTGCTTCGCGGTCGTGGCGGCGATCCGGCCGAAGTCGTCAGGGGTGTCGTCGAACTCGCGGGGCTCCTGGCCCTCCTCAAGGTCGGACGGGTCCTCCTTCGCCCAGACCGTCACGTGGCCGCTGTCGCGGTCGAGCTTCACGCGCGCGTGGCGGAAGCTGCCGTCGGTGCGGTGGTAGGCGATGAGGAGGGCCGACTCGATCGCCTCGACCAGCAGATCGAAGGAGATCTCCTTCTCCCGGACCAGCCCCCGCAGGGCACTCATGTCGATGTCCACGGCTACGCCTCCTCTTCGTTGTCGTTGTCGTCGTTGCTGTCGTTCTTGTTCTTGCGGTTGAACTCGACCTGGACGCGCGCCTTGGCGATGTCCGAGAAGTCGAGCCTTCGGGTGGTCGCCTTGCGGCCCTTCACACCCGGTACTTCGAGGTCGAGGCCGTCGTCGTCGACCTTGAGGATGCGCGCGACCAGCTCGGACTCGTCGTTCAGCGTGAACTTCACGAGGCGGTCCGTCGCGCGGAGGTAGTGGCGGTGCTCGGTGAGGGGGCGCTCGGCGCCGGGTGTCCCGACCTCGAGCTCGTACTCGCCCTCGCCCATCGCGTCGGTCTCGTCGAGCTTCGCCGAGAGCGCGCGGCTCACATCGGCGATCGCGTCAAGGTCGGCGCCCTCGTCGGAGTCGATGACGACGCGCAGCACACGCTTGCGTCCGACCGAGGCCACTTCGATCTCTTCGAGTTCGAGCCCCTGTGAGGTGACGAGCGGTTCCAGTAGTTCCCGCAGCCTCTCGTTCTGGGTGGTGCTCATCCGGGTGACTCCTCGGCCGCGTGTGCTGTTGTGGTTACTGACTTTCCTTGCGCGTCAGGTCAAAGGGTATCCGGTCCAGGGGGGTGTTGCCGTCCACCCGTGCGAGGGCGGCGGTACGGTGATCACCGCCACTCCCGCTCGATCGAACCTGATCAGTTCCGATCAGGGAGTCGACCGAGAACCTCACTCGTCCCGCCTCCGCTCTTGTCTCCGCTCTTGACTCCGCTCTCGTCACCTCCCGCCTCTTCGCCCTTGAGGACGCCTGCCGTGCCGCTGCCCCCTCTCGCCCGCTCCGGGCCACGTCGTAGGACTCTGCTCGCCTCCCTGGCCGGGGCCGCGCTGCTGACCGGCTGCTCGGACTCCGGCGACGGCGCGGACGGCGGCAGCGGATCGCCCGCCGCCGCGCAGGAGAAGCGGCTGCGGACGCAGGCGGCGCGCGAGAGCGCGGACCTCCTCGGCCAGTACGACCGGTCGGTGGCGGCCCGTCCGGCACTCGCGGAGCGGCTGAACCCGCTGCGCGCCGAGGTCGAGCGGCACGTGAAGGCGTTCGGCGGGACCCGCGGTCCTTCGGGTGCGGCGGCTCCCCCGGGCCGGAAGCCGGCCGCGGCGCCGGTCTCCGAGAAGGACATCCTCAAGTCGCTCTCGGTGGCCGAGCAGCGGCTGTCGGACCGCCGGATGGCCGCGCTCACCGACGCGCCCGGCGAGCTGGCGCGGCTGCTCGCCTCGGTGGCGGCGGCCGGGGCAGCACACGCGTACCTGCTGTCGGAGGACGGACGGAAATGAGCGAGAACCAGCTGCTCGCGGCGGTACAGGCGGCGCTGCGCGCCGAGCACGCGGCGGTGTACGGCTACGGGGTGGTCGGCGGCCGGATCGGCGAGGACCGCAGGGACCGGGCCAGGGACGCCTACGACGCGCATCGCGCCCGCCGCGACGAACTGCGCCGCACCGTGCGCGACCTGGGCGGCACCCCCGAGGAGTCGGCGGGAGCGTACGCACTGCCGTTCCCGGTGCCCGACTCGGCGGCTGCGGCGCGGCTGGCCGCGGACATCGAGAGCAGGGTCGCGGGCGTCTACTCGGATCTCGTACGGGCCGCGGACGGCGAGCGGCGCCGGGACGCGGCCGACGCGCTCCGTGAGGCGGCGGTCCGTGCCGTGCGCTGGGGCGGCGGCAGCGTAGCCTTCCCTGGGCTCTCCGAACGGGCCGCGGCGCCGTCGGCGTCCGCGTCCCCGTCGCAGGACCCCAGCACGTAGGCAGACTTGGGAAGGGAATCCCCGCGCATGGCATCCCCGCGCATGGCATTCGAACCGCCTCCGCGTCTTGTGAACGCGCTCGGCGAGGTGCGCGACGACGGGGCGTCGGCGTGGCTGAGGCGGGTCGGTCCGCTGCTCGACGAGGCGGCGGCGCGGCGCGATGTGACGGTGGAGCGGGTGCATGTGCCCGGGGGCCGCAGCAGCCTGGTCGCCCATGTCCGCAGGGCGGACGGCTCGCCGGCGATCCTGAAGCTGGCGCCGGAACGGTTCCGCCCGGAGGCGGAGCGCGCGGCGCTGACGCACTGGGACGGCTTCGGCGCGGTGCGCCTGCTCGATCCGGGGGTGAACGACGGCGCGCTGCTCCTCGAACGCCTCCACCCTGAGATCTCCGTACGTTCGCTGCCGGAGGCGAAAGCGCTCCTGGAGGCGGCGGGCACGCTGCGCCGCCTGTGGGTGGACCCGCCGGAGGGGCGCAACTGCGAGACCGTTCCGGAGCGCACGGGCCGCCAGGCAGTCGGGATGCGGGCGACCGTGGAGTCGTTCCCGGATGTCGCGCCGCTGATCGACGCGGCTCTCGGGACGCGCGACGAGCTGGTGTCCTCGGCTCCCGAACACCGTTTGCTGCACGGTACGTTCCGGCAGTCCAAGGTGCTGTCCGGGGAGCGGATGCCGTGGCTGGCGGTGGGCCCCGACCCGGTCGTCGGGGAGACCGCGTTCGACCTGGCGCGGCTGGTGCGGGACCGGGTGGAGGACCTCATCGGCTCCCCGTCGGGCCCGGCGATCACCCGGCGCCGCGTCAAGCGCCTCGCGGAGTCCCTGGAGGTCGACCAGGCCCGGCTGCGTGGCTGGACCCTCTTCCGCGCCGTGGAATCGGGCGCGCGGGCGCTGCGGGTGGGGCGCCACCAGGACGGCGAGAACCTGCTGGAGTTCGCGGGCTGGCTGTGACCTCCGGTCGGGGGCCGGTGGGGTTCATGGGCGCGGGGGCCCGGCTGAGCTGAATCCGCCGGACTGGGGTTGCGGGTGTCGCTCCGCGGGCGCGGGCAACGGGGTGTCGGTCGGCGGGGCGCTGCCCCGGGCTCCGCTGCGCAACCGTTGCGGGCCCGTCCCGGGTACCGCGCTCGTACCGGGTACCGGCTACCGGCTACCGGCTACCGGCTACCGGCTACCGGCTACCGGCTACCGGCTACCGGCACCACGGTTGCGGTCGCGGGGCGTTGCCCCGGGGCCTCCTTCAGCTCCCGCACCGCGGCTGGGGTTATGCCCACGGAGCCCAGCCGCGGGCTCCGCTGCTCGACCGTTGCGCACGCGAGGCCCACCGGCTCTCGCACCATCACCGGGGTTACGCCCGCGGAGCCCAGCCCTGGCCCCCGCTGCCCACCCGAGGCCCACCGGCTCCCGCACCACCGGGGTTACGCCCGAGGAGCCCAGCCCCGGACCCCGCTGCACAACCGTTGCCCACCCAGGGCCCCGTCGGCTCTCGCACCACCGCCAGGACTACGCCCACCAAGCCCAGCCCCGGACTCCGCTTCCCGACCGTTGCGCACGCGAGCCCAACGGCTCCCCGACCCGCACCACGGCTACGGTCACGGGCCCTACCCCGCCCCGCTGCACAACCGTTGCCCACCCAGGTCCCCATCGGCTCCCGCACCACCGCCTGGGTTACGCCCACGGAGCCCAGCCCCGGACCCCGCTGCACAACCGTTGCGCACGCGAGGCCCACCGGCTCCCGGACCCGCGCCCGGGCGCCCCGCTGGCTCTCGCCCAAGCGGGCCTTGAAATAGCGGCACCGACCGCCACTTCGGCTCGATGCGTCCCGCCTCCCCGTGAGCAGTGACCGTGCCCCGCTCATCTCCCACCCACCCGCCCCCTCCGGGGGCGTAGGCCCAACGGGTACCGCAACCTGCCGCCGGCACGGCTCCCCACCCCGTGAGCGGACGGCCGTCACCGCCTTGGGCAATCTGCCGCCTTGGGCGGCAGGGTGGGCAAGGCGGCCCACGGTGCCGCGCACCGTGAACGACGGGCGGCGACCACGGCAAAGCCGCGCGTCTCCGTGCCGCGCTGCCGCCGGCCCCGGGGAGGCCGAAGCCCTCGGAAGGGCAGGCAGGTGGGAGAGCAGTCGGCAACGGCGGGGGGATAGACCGGCGCCGCGCCCGGCATCACTGGTACCGCCCCCTCCGGCATCAACGGCGCCGGCCCCGGTGCCGTAAGCCCACGCCCCGCGCCCCGCGCAACCAAAACGACACGCCTCACCCCGAGAGAAACCCCGGGCCTCGGGAGGCCGAAGCCCCTGGAGGGGGAGGGCGGGTGGGAGATGAGCGGGCGGAGGGAGCACCGGGAAGCGGCCCGGCAAGGAGGGCCGGAGCCGCGCACCCCGCACCGCACGCGTCACCCACGGCGCCGCACCGAAACCACGCCCCACGCAAGCAAAACCACACGCGACACCCCGGCAGACGCCCCGGGCCCCGGGAGGCCGAAGCCCCCGGAGGGGCGGGCGGGTGGGAGATGGGCGGGGGAACCGTACGAGGGAGGCGCAGGTGTCGCGGTGGGCGTTCGCCGCGGCGCAGTGGCCGACGCCCGGGGGCGCGCAAGCTGAATGCGAGGCGCCGCAACCCCGGAGTCAGGCAACGCCGACACGGACCGGCACCCCCACCACACCCCGGAGTCAGGCAACGTCGACGTGGACCGGCACCCCCACCACACCCCGGGGTCAGGCAGCGCTGACGTAAGCCGGCCCCCCGGGCCACGCAGGCGCCGCAACCCCGGAGTCAGCAACGCCGACACGGACCGGCACCCCGGCCCGCCCAGGCACCGCAACCCCGGAGTCACCCGGCGCCGACGTGGGGGCCGGAACCCGCCTCGCCCCCGGGCCCCGGTACCCGCTACGCGGTCAGGCGGGCGACCGCCTCGTCGACCGTGAGTTCCTCGCGCTCGCCCGTGCGGCGGTCCTTCAGTTCGACGACGCCGTCGGCGCTGCGGCGGCCGGCGACCAGGATCTTCGGGACACCGATCAGCTCGGAGTCGGTGAACTTCACGCCGGGCGAGATGCCCGGGCGGTCGTCGACCAGGACCCGGACACCGGCCGCCGCCAGCTTGTCCGAGACCTCCAGGGCCAGCTCCGTCTGGAGCGCCTTGCCCGCCGCGACGACGTGCACGTCCGCCGGGGCGATCTCGTCCGGCCAGACCAGACCCTTGTCGTCGGCGTGCTGCTCGGCGAGCGCCGCGACGGCCCGCGAGACGCCGATGCCGTACGAGCCCATGGTGACGCGGACCGGCTTGCCGTTCTGGCCGAGGACGTCGAGCTGGAACGCGTCGGCGTACTTGCGGCCGAGCTGGAAGATGTGGCCGATCTCGATGGCGCGGTCCAGCTTGAGACCGGTGCCGCACTTGGGGCAGGGGTCGCCCTCCTGGACCACGACGACGTCGACGTACTCGGAGACCTCGAAGTCGCGGCCCGCGACGACGTTCTTCGCGTGCACGCCGTCCTTGTTGGCGCCGGTGATCCACGCCGTGCCGGGGGCGACGCGCGGGTCGGCGATGTACGTGACCTTCTCCAGGCCCTGCGGCCCGACGTAGCCGCGGACCAGGTCGTCGCGGCCCTCGAAGTCCTCGGCGGTGACCAGCTCGACGGCGGCCGGGGCGAAGTGCGCCTCGACCTTGCCCATGTCGACCTCGCGGTCACCGGGGACGCCGACCGCGACGATCTCGCCGTCGACCTTCACGAGGAGGTTCTTGAGCGTCGCGGAGGCCGGGACCTCCATGTACGCGGCGAGCGTCTCGATGGTCGGAGTGTCGGGCGTGGGGACCTCGACGAGCGCGGGCACGCCCTCCGCGTCGACCGCCTTGACGGCGAAGCCGACGGCCTCGGTGTTCGCGGCGTAGTCGCAGGCCGGGCAGTCCGCGAAGGTGTCCTCGCCGGCCGCGGCCGGGGCGAGGAACTCCTCCGACTTCGAGCCGCCCATGGCGCCGGCGGTCGCGGCGCAGATCCGGTAGTCGAGGCCGAGGCGCTCGAAGATGCGCTGGTACGCGGCGCGGTGCAGGCCGTACGACTCGGTGAGGCCCTCGTCGGAGAGGTCGAAGGAGTACGAGTCCTTCATCTGGAACTCACGGCCGCGCAGGATGCCGGCGCGGGGACGCGCCTCGTCGCGGTACTTGGTCTGGATCTGGTAGAGGATCACCGGCAGGTCCTTGTAGGACGTGCACTGGTCCTTGACCAGCTGGGTGAAGATCTCCTCGTGCGTCGGGCCGAGCAGGTAGTCGCCGCCCTTGCGGTCCTGGAGGCGGAACAGCTCGGCGCCGTACTCCTCCCAGCGCCCGGTCGCCTCGTACGGCTCCTTGGGCAGGAGCGCGGGCAGCAGCACCTCCTGGCCGCCGATGGCGTCCATCTCCTCGCGGATGACGCGCTCGACGTTCGCGTAGACCCGTCGCCCGAGCGGCAGCCAGGACCAGACACCGGCGGCGGTGCGGCGCACGAAACCGGCGCGGACCAGCAGCTTGTGGCTGAGGACTTCGGCGTCCGCCGGGTCGTCGCGCAGTGTCTTCACCATCAACCGGGACATGCGCTGGACCTGGACCTTGGCCATGATTCTTGACTCCTGCGACGAAAGGGTGATGTCAGGAGGTTAGCCGGGGGGCGGTCGCAGCCGGAAATCGGTTCTGGTTCAGCGGACCGTGCGGCGCAGCGGCAGCGGCGCGCCCATCACCGCGTACGGGCGCGGGGCGCTCGGGAACAGCACCTGGCGGGCCAGGTCCTCGTAGCCGAGCGAGTGGTAGAGGCCGCGGGCCGGGCTGTCGATGTCGATCGCGGAGAGGATCGAGCGGGGCTGGGTGGCCCCGTCGGTGATCGACGTGATGAGCGTGCGGCCGATGCCGCGGTTCTGGTAGCCGGGGTGCACGTGCAGCTCGGTGATCACGAAGGAGTCGTCGAGCCAGTCGTCCTCCCCGCGGGTGCGCAAGTACGGCTCGACGACGGTGGACCACCAGTGGGTGCGGTCGTTCGGCATCCCATAGACGAAGCCGACGAGCCGGCCGTTGCCGGTCGTGGCGCCGAGGGAGCGGGCCCCCGGGTACGTGATGTGCCGCAGCACGATCTGCCGGCGCACCGCGATCTCGTCGTCGCTGAGCCCGAACGCGTATGCCTGCACGGCGAGCGCCTCGTCGACCCGGCTGCGCAGGTCCAGGGGCCCGATGGTGACGGCGCGGTCGTCCGTGCGGTTCCGGTGCGGCATGCGGGGAGGGTACCCCGCGGCGGCCCGCCGGTTGTATGGGTCGGCGGGGTCGGGGGCCATCAGAAGAGCACGCTCATGAACGCCCCGACCTCTTCGAATCCGACGCGCCGGTACGCGGCCCTGGCCGGGGTGTTGAAGTCGTTGACGTAGAGGCTGACCACGGGGGCGACGTCGGCGAGTGCGTAGCGCAGGACCGCCGCCATGCCGGGGGCGGCGAGGCCGAGGCCGCGGTACTCGGGGGCGACCCAGACGCCCTGGATCTGGCAGACCTGCTCGGTCGCGGCGCCGATCTCCGCCTTGAAGGCGACCTTTCCGTGCTCGTCGAGGCGGGCGAACGAGCGGCCGGAACCGACCAGTTCGGCCACCCGCGCCTGGTAGAGCAGGCCGCCGTCACCGGCCAGCGGGGAGATGCCGACCTCCTCGGTGAACATCGCCACGCACGCCGGCATGATCGTGTCCATTTCGTCCTTGCGGACGCGGCGGACGTACGGGTCGGGGGTGATGTCCGTGGGCATCCGGTCGGTCACCATGAGCGGCTGCTGGGAGCGGATCTCGCGGGCCGGGCCCCAGCCCGGTTCGAGCAGCTGCCAGAGGCGGGCGGTGGGCTCCGCCGGGCCGACGATGGAGGAGCAGCGGCGGCCGGCCCTGCGGGCGCGGTCGGCGAAGCCTCGGACGGCGCGGTCGGTCGCGCAGATCGGGACGAGGTTGGCGCCCGCGTAGCACAGTGACTCCAGCATCCCGTCCTCGTACCAGCCCCACATTTCGCCGCCGAGCCGCCACGGGTCGAGGCCCGCGACCCGGACGCGGGCCGTGACGAAGGCGTTCGCGACGGGCTCGCGGTCGAGGACGGCGAGCGCGGCGTCGAGGTCGCTCGGTTCGAGGACCCGGGTGGTGGTCTGAGTCAACACGTGCGGAGGGGCCTCACCAGATGGGCTACTGATCTCCGCACTGTACCTGTCGCTCCGCGGGTGTGGCGGGTCGACGTTTCGGCCCCCTTTCGGTGGCGCTCCCGCCTTGGACCCGTGCCTGGTGCCATTGCGTCGGCGGGTGGCGGTCGCGTCGTGGGTTTGCGCAGTTCCCCGCGCCCCTGAATGCAGCGGCTTCGCCGCTGGGCCGCAGGACGCCGAACGCGAAAGGCCCGCCCACCCGGAGGGTGCGCGGGCCTGGCGGGGGCGGGGTCAGCCCGCGATGGACACCGACGGTTCGCCGGAGGCGATGCCGTCCTTCTCCATCTGCTCGGCGATCTTCATCGCCTCGTCGATCAGCGTCTCGACGATCTTCGACTCGGGCACCGTCTTGATGACCTCGCCCTTGACGAAGATCTGGCCCTTGCCGTTGCCGGAGGCGACGCCGAGGTCGGCCTCGCGGGCCTCGCCCGGCCCGTTCACGACGCAGCCCATGACGGCCACGCGCAGCGGGACCTCCATGCCTTCGAGGCCGGCGGTGACCTCCTCGGCGAGCTTGTAGACGTCGACCTGGGCGCGGCCGCAGGACGGGCAGGAGACGATCTCCAGACGGCGGGGCTTGAGGTTGAGGGACTCCAGGATCGCGTTACCGACCTTGATCTCCTCGACCGGCGGGGCCGAGAGGGAGACGCGGATCGTGTCGCCGATGCCCTCGGCGAGCAGCGCGCCGAAGGCGACGGACGACTTGATGGTGCCCTGGAACGCCGGGCCCGCCTCGGTCACACCGAGGTGCAGCGGGTAGTCGCACTGCGCGGCGAGCTGCCGGTACGCGTTGACCATGACCACCGGGTCGTTGTGCTTCACGGAGATCTTGATGTCGCGGAAGCCGTGCTCCTCGAAGAGGCCCGCCTCCCACAGCGCCGACTCGGCGAGCGCCTCGGGGGTCGCCTTGCCGTACTTCTGCAGCAGTCGCTTGTCGAGGGAGCCCGCGTTCACACCGATGCGGATCGGCGTGCCGTGGTCCTTCGCCGCCTGGGCGATCTCCTTGACCTTGTCGTCGAACTGCTTGATGTTGCCCGGGTTCACGCGGACCGCCGCGCAGCCGGCCTCAATGGCCGCGAAGACGTACTTCGGCTGGAAGTGGATGTCCGCGATCACGGGGATCTGCGACTTCCGGGCGATGACGGGCAGCGCGTCGGCGTCGTCCTGCGTGGGGCAGGCGACCCGGACGATCTGGCAGCCGGACGCCGTCAGCTCGGCGATCTGCTGAAGCGTCGCGCCGATGTCGGAGGTGCGCGTCGTGGTCATGGACTGCACCGAAACGGGCGCGTCTCCGCCGACCGCCACGGTGCCGACCTGGATCTGGCGGCTCTTGCGCCGCTCGGCGAGCTTGGTCGGTACCGACGGAATGCCGAGAGAAATCGCAGTCATCTGCTGTGCAACCCCAAGGATGTGGATCGAGTCCAGAGGCTTCCGAGATTACGTCACCGGCGCGTGCACGAGCACATCGCGCCCCCGCAAACCCTCATAAAGAGGGACTGCCCGGCACTCAGGGTGCCGGGCAGTCCCGAACAGCGTCCGAACGGTGCGTGTCCGGCACCCGTCCGGTGTCTGATCAGGAGATTTTCACCGGGTTCACCACGTCTGCGATCAGGACGAGGATCGTGAAACAGACGAAGACACCGGCCACCACGTACGCCACCGGCATGAGCTTCGCCACGTCGAACGGGCCCGGGTCCGGGCGGCGGAACACCTTCGCCAGGTTCCTGCGCAGCGATTCCCACAGGGCGCCCGCGATGTGCCCGCCGTCGAGCGGCAGCAGCGGCAGCATGTTGAACAGGAAGAGCGACAGGTTGAAGCCCGCGACCAGCATCAGGGACATCGCCAGCTGCTGCGTCGGCGGAATGTCCAGGGTGAAGATCTCGCCGCCGACCCGGGCCGCGCCGACCACGCCCATCGGCGAGTCCTGCTCGCGCGGGCCGTCGCCGAACGCCGCGTCCCACAGGGCGGGGATCTTCGCGGGCAGCGCGATGATGGAGTCCACCGCGTCGCCGACCCGGTCGGACATCCAGGTGACGGAGTCGCCGAAGTCCTGCCGGACGACGCCGGTGGCGGCGGTGAAGCCGAGGAACCCGGCGTTGACATAGCCCTCGGTGATCTGGCCGCTGGCGTCCTTCTTCGGCACCTGGTTGGTGGCGATCTTCGCGGTCAGCGTCTGCTGCTGTCCGCCGCGCTCGACGACGATCGGCACCGTGTCACCGGCGCTCTTGCGGATCTCGTCGGACAGCGCGTTCCACTCGTCCGTCGCGACTCCGTTGAAGGACACGATCTTGTCCTTCGGCTGGAGGCCCGCGGCCTTCGCCGGGGACTCGGGGTCGGAGGCCTTGCAGCTGTCGCGGTTGGCGCTGGCCTGGATGACGCAGGAGGAGACGGACGAGACGACGTTCGTCTGCTGGGTGACGCCGAAGCCCATCAGGACCGTCAGGAACAGGCCGATCGCGAGGATCAGGTTCATGAAGGGGCCGGCGAACATGACGATGACGCGCTTCCACGGCTTGCGCGTGTAGAAGAGCCGGGTCTCGTCGCCGGGCCGCAGTTCCTCGAAGGCGGCGGCGCGCGCGTCCTCCACCATGGAGCGGAACGGAGAGGTCGAGCGGGACTCGATCCTGCCGTCGGCGCCGGGCGGGAACATGCCGATCATGCGGATGTAACCGCCGAGCGGGATCGCCTTGACGCCGTACTCGGTCTCGCCCTTCTTCCGCGAGAAGACGGTCGGGCCGAAGCCGACCATGTACTGGGGCACGCGGATGCCGAAGAGCTTCGCCGTCGACAGGTGGCCCAGTTCGTGCCAGGCGATGGAGAAGAGCAGGCCCACCGCGAAGATGACTACGCCGAGGATCATCATCAAGGTCGTCATGCACGGGCCTCCGCGGCTGCCTTGTCCGTTGCGGTCAGTTCACGGGCCCGGGCGCGCGCCCAGGTCTCCGCTTCGAGGACGTCCGCGACGGTGAGCGAAGTTCCCGTTCCGGGTGTGCCGTGTTCGTTCACGACCTTCGTCACGGTTTCCATGATCCCGTTGTACGGCAGGGCGCCCTTCAAGAACGCGTCCACGCACTCCTCGTTGGCGGCATTGAACACCGCCGGGGCCGTGCCCGCGAGCTCCCCCACATGCCGGGCGAGCCCGACCGCGGGGAAGGCCTCGGTGTCGAGGGGGAAGAACTCCCAGGTGGAGGCCTTCGTCCAGTCGAACGCGGGGGCGGCGTCGGGGATTCGCTCGGGCCAGCCGATGCCGATGCCGATCGGTCCGCGCATGTCGGGCGGGGTGGCCTGGGCGAGCGTCGAGCCGTCGGTGAACTCGACCATGGAGTGCACGTAGGACTGCGGGTGCACGACGACCTCGATGCGGTCGAAGGGGATGTCGTACAGCAGGTGCGCCTCGATGACCTCCAGGCCCTTGTTGACCAGGGTCGAGGAGTTGATCGTGATGACCGGGCCCATCGCCCAGGTCGGGTGCGCGAGGGCGTCGTCGACGGTGACGTTCGCGAGGTCCGCCTTCGTACGTCCCCGGAAGGGGCCGCCGGACGCGGTGACGACGAGCTTGCGGACGTCGGCGCGGGTGCCGCCGGCGAGGGCCTGGAAGAGCGCGGCGTGCTCGGAGTCGACCGGGATGATCTGGCCGGGCTTCGCGATGCGCTTGACGATCGGGCCGCCGACGATCAGCGACTCCTTGTTGGCCAGCGCGAGGGTGCGGCCCGCTTCGAGGGCGGCGAGCGTCGGGGCCAGACCGATGGAGCCGGTGATGCCGTTGAGCACGGTGTGGCAGTCGCCGCGGCCCGCGATCTCGGTGGCGGCGTCGGGCCCGGCCAGGATCTCGGGGAGCTTCTCCCCCGCCCCGTACTTCGCGGCCAGCGCCTCGCGCAGCGCGGGCACGGTGTCCTCGCGGGCCACGGCGACGGTGCGTACGCGCAGCCGGTGCGCCTGCTCGGCGAGCAGCTCGACGCGGCCGCCCGCGGCGCTCAGCGCGGTGACGCGGAACCGGTCGGGATTGCGCAGGACGAGGTCGACGGCCTGCGTGCCGATGGAGCCCGTGGAGCCCAGGACGGCGACGTCACGAGGGGCGTCGGCCGGGGCCGGGTCGAAGACGAGGTGCGGGTCCGCGAGGGGGGATGGGCTGTCGCTCATCCCCCCATTCTTGCGTGAACTCCCTGTGCGTCCGACACGGGATGGCACAAGGGCCTGTCGTTTGGATCAGGCCGGATCAGGGAGCGGGGTAATGGGGCCTCCCCTGCTCGAGCGACGACAACGCCGCGAGCGTGCGTGCCAGGCCCCGCGAGCCCGGCCTGATCCGAACGACAGGCCCTGGGTGGCGGGGATCAGCGGATCGGGCGGTGGACGTTCTCGCGTTTGCTCGGTCCGGGGGTGGCCTCCGCGATCCACGGGCCGTCGCCGCTGGGGTCGACGACGCCCTGTTCCAGCCAGGTGTACGTGCCGCCGATGACGCCCTTGACGACCTTGCGGTCGAGCTCGTCGGTGTTGGTCCACAGCCGGTCGAAGAGTTCGTCGACGCGGATGCGGGACTGGCGGCAGAAGGCGTCGGCGAGCTGGTACGCCTCGCGGCCGTACGGCTCCGTGGTGCGCAGGAGTTCCGCGCGTACGCAGGTGGCGCTCATGGCGAAGAGTTCGGCGCCGATGTCGACGATGCGGCCGAGGAAGCCCTGCTTCGTCTCCATGCGGCCCTGCCAGCGGGACATGGCGTAGAAGGTGGAGCGGGCGAGCTTGCGGGCGGAGCGTTCGACGAAGCGCAGGTGAGTGGCGAGGTCCGGGTGACCGGCGGGGTTGAACTCGGCGTAGGTACGCGGGAGTTGGCCGGGCCCTGCCACGAGCTTCGGGAGCCACTTCGCGTAGAAGCCGCCTGCCTTCGCGCCCGCCCTCGCCTTGTCCGAAAGGGACTTGTCGGGGTCGATCAGGTCGCCCGCGACCGACAGGTGGGCGTCCACGGCCTCGCGCGCGATCAGCAGGTGCATGATCTCGGTCGAGCCCTCGAAGATGCGGTTGATGCGCAGATCGCGCAGGACCTGTTCGGCGGGGACGGCGCGTTCGCCGCGCGCGGCGAGGGACTCGGCCGTCTCGAAGCCGCGGCCGCCGCGGATCTGGACGAGTTCGTCGGCGATCAGGCAGGCCATCTCGGAGCCGTAGAGCTTGGCGAGGGCGGCCTCGATGCGGATGTCGTTGCGGTCCTCGTCCGCCATCTGCGACGAGAGGTCGAGGACGGCTTCGAGCGCGAAGGAGGTCGCCGCGATGAAGGAGATCTTCGAGCCGACGGCCTCGTGGAACGCGACCGGCTTGCCCCACTGCTCGCGCTCCGCCGACCATTCGCGGGCGATCTTCAGACACCATTTGCCGGCGCCGACGCACATGGCGGGCAGCGAGAGCCGGCCGGTGTTGAGGGTGGTGAGGGCGATCTTCAGGCCCGCGCCCTCGGGGCCGATGCGGTTCGCCGCGGGGACCCGGACGCGGTGGAAGCGGGTGACGCCGTTCTCGATGCCGCGCAGGCCCATGAAGGCGTTGCGGTTCTCGACGGTGACGCCCTCGGAGCCCGCCTCGACGACGAACGCCGTGATGCCGCCCTTGTGCCCCTCGGACTTCGGTACGCGGGCCATGACGACGAGGAGGTCCGCCACGACGCCGTTCGTCGTCCACAGCTTCACGCCGTCGAGGACGTACTCGTCGCCCTCGGGGACGGCCGTGGTGGCGAGACGGGCCGGGTCCGAGCCGACGTCGGGCTCGGTGAGCAGGAACGCCGAGATGTCGGTGCGGGCGCAGCGCGGCAGGAACGTGTCCTTCTGCTCCTGCGTGCCGAACTGCTTGAGCGGCTGCGGTACGCCGATGGACTGGTGCGCGGAGAGCAGCGCGCCGATGGCGGGCGAGGCCGAACCGACGAGCGCGAGCGACTTGTTGTAGTAGACCTGCGTGAGGCCGAGGCCGCCGTACTTCGTGTCGATCTTCATGCCGAGTGCGCCGAGCTCCTTGAGCCCGTTGATCGTCTCGTCGGGGATCCGCGACTCGCGCTCGATGCGGGCCGAGTCGATCTTCGTCTCGCAGAAGTCGCGCAATTTGGCGAGGAATTCCTCGCCGCGCTGCGCGTCCTCGTCGGCGGGCATCGGGTGCGGGTGGATGAGGTCGAGCCGGAACCGGCCGAGGAACAGTTCCTTGGCGAAGCTGGGCTTGCGCCAGTCCTGTTCGCGGGCGGCCTCGGCGACCTGCCTGGCTTCCCGCTCCGAAACCTTGGGCTGGGATGTTGCGGACATGAGGTTCACCTCGCCGCGCGTCGGGTCCACCGCCCGGCTCGTTACCGACCGGTGCTACTGGATCGTATGTACCCGATAACGGGCATGTCGACCAGTCCCCGCGCACCCGAACGCCGACGGCCGGAGCCCCCGCACAGTGGGCTCCGGCCGTCGTGACCGGCGCGCGGATCAGGCGCGCGCCGGGGTCTTCGCGGGTTCTCCCGCGGGTTCTCCCGCGGGTTCTAGAGGGCGAGGCCCGTCAGGACGAGGACACGCTCGTACGAGTAGTCGTCCATGGCGAACTTGACGCCCTCGCGGCCGACGCCGGACTGCTTGGCGCCGCCGTACGGCATCTGGTCGGCGCGGTAGGACGGGGCGTCGCCGATGACGACGCCGCCGACCTCGAACGCGCGGTGGGCGCGGAACGCGGTCTGGAGGTCGTGCGTGAACACGCCCGCCTGGAGGCCGTACTTGGAGTCGTTGACGGCGGCGAAGGCCTCGGCCTCGCCGTCCACCTTCTTGACCGTGAGGACCGGGCCGAAGACCTCTTCGCAGGCGATCGTGACGTCGGCGGGGACGTCGGCGAGGACGGTCGGCGCGTAGGTGGCGCCGTCGCGCTTGCCGCCCGCGAGGAGCTTCGCGCCCGCGTCGACCGCCTCGGTCACCCAGGACTCGACGCGCTTGGCCGCGTCCTCGCTGACCAGCGGGCCCACGTCGGTGGCGTCGTCCGCCGGGTCGCCGGTGACCTGCGCCTCGACGGCCGCGACGATCTTCGGCAGCAGCCGGTCGTAGACGGTGGAGTCGGCGATGACGCGCTGCACCGAGATGCAGGACTGGCCGCCCTGGTAGTTGGAGAAGGTCGCGATCCGCTGCGCCGCCCAGTCCAGGTCCGCCTCGGAGGCCCAGTCGGCGAGGACGACGGCCGCGCCGTTGCCGCCGAGCTCCAGGGTGCAGTGCTTGCGCGGCACGCTGTCCATGATCGCGTAGCCGACCGGGCCCGAACCGGTGAAGGAGATGACCGGGAGGCGCTCGTCCTGGACCAGGGCGGGCATGCGGTCGTTCGGGACCGTGAGGACCGACCAGGAACCGGCCGGGAGGTCCGTCTCCGCGAGCAGCTCGCCGAGGATGAGCGACGAGATCGGGGTGGCCGGGGCCGGCTTGAGGATGATGGGCGCGCCCACCGCGATGGCCGGGGCGACCTTGTGGGCGCTCAGGTTCAGCGGGAAGTTGAACGGGGCGATGCCGAGGACGACGCCCTTCGGGACGCGGCGGGTGATCGCCATGCGGCCCGTGCCGCCCGCGTCGGTGTCGAGGCGCTGGGCCTCACCGCTGTTCCAGCGGCGGGCCTCCTCCGCGGAGAAGCGGAACACGGAGACGGCGCGGCCGACCTCGCCGCGGGCCCACTTGATCGGTTTGCCGTTCTCCGCGGAGATCAGCTGGGCGATCTCCTCGGTGCGCTCGATCAGGCGGTCGGCGACGTGGTTCAGGGCCTTGGCCCGTACGTGGGCGGGGGTCGCGGCGAACTCGTCGACCACAGCGTGGGCGGCGGCGACGGCCTCCTCCACCTGGGCCTCGGTCGGCTCGGAGACGGTGCCGACGAGGCGGCCGTCGTAGGAGTTGTGGACGTCGAACGTCGTGTCACCGGTGGCCTGGCGGCCGGCGAGCCAGAAGGCGTGGGTGGTCATGGGGCGTGTACCGGCCTCTCCGTGGATGTTGCGGTGGGTGTGACCACGGTAGGGCGGTGCCGCGTGCCTGCGGTTTGGCCAGGTTGGAGTAGTCGTGGGTGCCGGTTCGACTATTTGGAGCGCTGCGACGGCGTTACGGCCTCGGGGCTCCACCCCGGACCCCGCGGGCTCTCGTCCAAGAGCGGGGCTTGAAAGGTCGATCGGCGGCGAGCCTTGAAAGATCAAGCGCGAGGCGGGCAAATCAAGCCCCTGCGGCGATTGAGCAGCGGGGTCCGGGGCGGAGCCCCGCGGCCGAAACGGCTCCTACGCCCCCGTCGCCTTCAGCGCCAGCCACAGCTCCATGCGGACGTCCGGGTCGTCGAGGGAGCGGCCGAGGATCTCCTCGACGCGGCGCATCCGGTAGCGGAGGGTGTGGCGGTGGACGCCCAGGTCCGCCGCCGCCGCGTCCCACTGGCCGTGCCGGGAGAGCCACGCCCGCAGCGAGGCCACGAGGTCGCCCCGGCCCGTCGCGTCATGATCGCGGAGCGCCCGCAGGAGGCCGTCCGCGAACGCCCGGACCGCGTCGTCACCCAGCAACGGCAGCACCGAGCCCGCCGCCACGTCCTCGTGCTCCACGAGGATCCGGCCGCGCCTGCGGGCGACGGAGAGCGCCTGTTCGGCCTGCTTGTACGCGGACACCGCCGCGATCGGCCCGGCGGGCGCCGAGAAGCCGATGACCAGTTCGTCCTCGGACGAGGATGTGGCCGCGCCCTCCCCGCGCGTCGACTCCAGCGCCTCCGCGTACTGGAGGCAGGCCTCGGCCGCCGCCCCGCCGTCGACGGCGAGCAGCACGAGGCGCTGGCCGTCGGGGACGACGAGCAGCGCCTCGCCGGAGCGCGCCGCCGCCGACTCCACGACGTCGGCGAGGACGGCCAGGGGCCCCACCCCCGGCCCACCGGCCCCGGTCACCGCCTCCGCGAGCAGCGCCGCCGTCCCGGTCGACCGGTCCCCGCCCGCCGGTGCCACCCCGCTCGGCGGCGGCGCGACGGCGTCCGCGATCACCATCCGGAACGGGGCGTCGAGCAGCGCCCCGTACAGGTCGCCCGCGACGGCCCGCGCGTGGTCGGGCTCCCCCGCGAGCAGCATCCGCAGGACGGCCGCGCCGATCCGCTGCTCCGCCGCGTACAGCGCCCTGGAACGTTCGGTGGTGAGGGTCAGCAGGGCGATCGCGGAGTGCAGGGCGTAGCGCTCGGCGGTGCCGAGGGTCGCGGCCGTGCCCACCGCGAGCGCCGCGCGGGGCCGCCGGCCCGTGCCGATGGAGTGCAGTTCGACCCGGTCGTCGGAGCCGCTCTCCACCACCGCGCTGGCGGGGGCGGGCCGGTCCCGCAGCCGCTCCACGTCGCCGGTCAGGCGGGCGGCGCGGCGGCCCGCCCAGTCCGGAGCGGTGGCGACGACGGCGCCGGACGCGTCGTACAGCGCGGCCCATCCGTCGACCTGGGCGGCGAGCACGGCGAGCACCCCTTCGGGCCCGCTGCCGAGTGCCTGCTTGGTGAGTTCGCGCTGCGCGGCGAACCCGGAGGTGACGGCCTTGTACTGCTCGGCGGCGATCGCGGCGGACACCGCCTTGCTGATGGCGATGAAGGGCGTCCGCGGCGGCACCGAAAGCAGCGGCAGCCCCTCGCTCTGCGCCGCCTTCACGAGTGCCTCGGGGACGTCGTCGTAGTTGACGCCGACGGCGAAGCCCAGGCCGACGACGCCCGCCTCGGCGAGCCGCTTCACGTAGCGGCGCATGGCGTCGGGGTCCTCGGCGTCCAGCTTGAGCGCGGTGATCAGGAGGAGCTCGCCGCCCTCCATGTACGGGACCGGGTCGGCGAGCTCGCTCACGTGCGCCCAGCGGACCGGCGTGTCCAGGTGCTGCTCGCCCGCGCGCACGCCGAGCTTGAGCGCCGAGTGGTGGACGAGCGAGGCGAGCGTGGGCGGCATGGGCCAGGCCTTCGGGTCAGCTGGGTGTACAGGGGGTCGGCTGGACGTACGCGGAGATCGGCTCTGCTGGGTCTCACAGGGTTCCGGTTCTCGCGGATCCTGTGAAGCTTTTGGCCGGTCCGTATGAACGACCAGTGCCGATTCTGCCTCACCGTACGTACCAGCGGGGCCTGGCCCCCTGAAAGCTCAGTCAACCTTCAGCCGCTCTTAGGGCCCTTCTGACGGATCAGGCTGGATGCGGGAGGCCGCTCCGTTCGGCTCCGCGAGCGGGGTAATGGGGCCTCCCCTGCTCGAGCGGAGCCGAGAGCTGGGGGAAGCGTGCAACTGCAAGGCGGAGGAGGGCGTCAACGCGGAGCGTTGGCAACCGACGACAACGCCGCAGATGTGCGTGCCAGGGCCCGCGACTCCAGCAAGATCCGCCAGAAGGGCCCTAGGCGGCTCTCAGCCGTGCAGGTCCACGAGCAGCGGCGGAGCGTGCTCGCCCCGGACGGTGGTGACCGAGAGCACCGCGTGCCCCGGCGGCACCGCGTGCGCCAGGTCGGAGGCCGACCAGCGCTCGCGCTCCACCTTGCGGACGGTGACGGCGTCCGTGGTGACGGCCTTCCCGGTCACCATCTGGCGCGCCTTGTGCAGGGCGCGGGTCAGCGGCTGCTGCGCGAACACCGCGTGCTGCGCGACCTCCTCGGTCTCCACCCACTCCGTGCCCCAGGCCTCCGCGAAGCGCCGCCCGTCCCACGTCGTGACCCCGGAGAACGCCATGCGGCAGCCCACGGCGGCGTACAGCGGGCCCTGCAGGGGCTCGGCGACCTCGCCGATGGTGCGCAGGCCGAGCACCACCCCGGCGTGCGTGGAGCGCAGCCGCTGGATGCCGCGGACGGTCTCGGCGGTGACGGTGCGCGCCGCGTCGTCGAGGACCAGACAGGCGAAGTGGGGGCGCGCCGCCCGGTCCCGTACGACGGAGGTGAACTGGGCGAGCAGCAGCCGGGCGAGCAGCCGGGACGCCTCTTCGTGGCCCCGCTCGGGCAGGTCGACGCGGACCCGCAGCGGGTGGTGCGCGAGCGCCCGTACGGAGAACGGGCGGGCGGCGGCCGGGTCGAAGAAGCCGGAGAAGACCGGGCGGTCCAGGAGGGCGAGGCGGTCGGCGAGCAGCGGGCCCGGGTCGCCGGCCGTGCCGAACTGGCGCTGCCGGGCGTCGAGTTCGCGGCGCATCGCGGAGTCCGCCATGAGCCGCCCCTTGAGGCCGGCGAGGGCCTCGGGGTCGCCTTCCAGGAGTTCGCGCAGCACCGGCACCGCGGGGAATGCGCCGTGCGCCTCGCGGTAGGGGCCGAGGAGCTGGGCGAGGGCGGTGGCGGCGCGCCGGGTGACACCTGGTTCGTCGGCGGACAGGTCGCCGATCAGGCCCTCGGCGAGGAAGGCCGCCGCCTCGTCCGCGTCGGCGGCGTCCGCGTACAGGTCGAGGTCGTGCACCGATGTCCGGTCGCCCGGCCGGACCACCACGTCGTACGCCTCGTCGGGGCCGAGCGGGGTGCCCTTCGCGCAGACCGCCAGCACGGCACACTGCCCGGCGAGCGCCTGGAGCGCCAGGGACTCGACGACGGGGCGCACGACGCCCGCCGTCTTGCCGGCGCCGGGCGGTCCGACGGCGAGGAGCGAGGTGCCGAGCAGGCTCGGGTCGAGGGCGACGCCCGCGCCGCGCAGCGCGTACGGGTTGCGCTCGTCGCTCGCGTAGGTGCCGATCCGCACCTGGCCGACGAGCAGGTCGTGGGCCGCCGCGCGGGCCGGCAGATCACGCTGGCCCGAGGGGTGCGCCCAGGCGCCGGCGCCCTGCTTGAGGACGGTCTTGGCGAAGGTGGCCGGGTCGGTGGTGCGCCGCCAGGCGTGGGTGACGCGGGCGCAGTCGACGTCGTTCATGCGGCCGCCCGCGACCTCGGCGGTGAGCACGTCGGCGGCCTGGTCCTGGCCCGCCTCGCGCAGCTGTTCCCAGGCGGCGCGTGCGGGGGGTGCGGTGGGCCCGGGCGGCGTCTCCTTGTTGCGGCGCGCGGACCAGACCTCCAGCCAGCCGCCGATCCGGGCGAACGGCCACAGGACCGCCGCGGTGATCAGGCCGTACAGAAGGTAGGCGAGCACCGGCACCGTGAAGAAGCCGTAGCCGCCGGTGACGAGGACGACGAGGGAGAGGACCGGGTCGGCGATAGGCAGCGGCCGCCAGCCGAGTCCCAGCGCGTCCGGCCAGACGAACACCAGCACGCCCACCGCGGCGACCGAGGCCACGACGGCGCGGGCGGGCTGAGGCCTGCGGACGACGAAGTGCCGGATGCCCTCGCCCCAGGCCCCGAAGCGTCCCACCAGGTAGACGATGAGGGCGAAGGCGACGCCTTCGTAGACGACGAGTGCGTCCTGCGCCTTGCGGTCGCGGACCGACGTCGTGCCCGGCCACCACCAGCTGTCCGGCGTGAAGATCTTGAGCGGGGCCCACTGGTAGGGCAGCGTGCCGCGCCGCCACAGGCTCCACAGCAGGACACCGACCAGGAACGACAGGCCCATCCACAGCAGCAGCTTGCGGCCGACCGCGGCCGTGTCCTGCTGGGGCGGCCGGGGCTCGTACTCGTACCGCCACACGCCCGGCTGGGCCTTGGGGCGGCGCGCGGCGAGCCACTCGGCCACCGAGCCGCGGGCCGCCGGGGGCGCCTGTCGGGGCATCGGCGGGACGGCCGGGCGGGGCGGCCGCGCGGGGCGCGGCACGGGCGCGGACGCCTGCCGCTCACCGCCACCCGCGTCCTGCGTGCCCTGCGTGCCGCTTTCGCTGTCCATGGCCTAGCCCCCTGAGCTGCCCGGTCCGTCCGTGCCGTGTGCGTCGATCGCGCCTCAATCTAATGCCCGTACCAGGGGAGTTCACCGCATACGCGCCCCATGGGCGGGGACCGGTGCGGCCCGTGCACCGGACCGGACCGGCGACCGCACCGGATCCACACCTGTCCAAGACGGACAACATGCCGCTCCGACCCTGCCCGGATGGAGCATGACCACCCCGCTCCCCCGCCCCTAACCTGCGAGAAACCCCCCGAAAGCAGCCCCGGCGACATCGACACCGAGCCGAGC
Source organism: Streptomyces sp. NPDC059897 (assembly GCF_042730865.1). Taxonomy (NCBI): domain Bacteria; kingdom Bacillati; phylum Actinomycetota; class Actinomycetes; order Kitasatosporales; family Streptomycetaceae; genus Streptomyces; species Streptomyces sp. NPDC059897. The sequence goes on from NZ_JBHWKQ010000013.1 coordinate 71,788, forward strand.
CCGGGACCGGATCAAGAACCAGGAGTCCCGCATGAGCGACATCCCGCAGGAGCGCCGCGTCCTCACCGCCATCCCCGGCCCGAAGTCGCAGGAGCTGCAGGCCCGGCGCACCGCGGTCGTCGCCGCGGGCGTGGGCTCGACGCTGCCGGTGTTCACCGCCAAGGTCGACCGCGGCATCATCGAGGACGTCGACGGGAACCGCCTCATCGACTTCGGTTCCGGCATCGCCGTGACCTCGGTGGGCGCCTCCGCCGAGGCCGTGGTCCGCCGCGCCTCCGCCCAGCTGCAGGACTTCACGCACACCTGCTTCATGGTCACGCCGTACGAGAGCTACGTCGCGGTCGCCGAGGCCCTCGCGGAGCTGACGCCGGGCGACCACGAGAAGAAGAGCGCGCTCTTCAACTCCGGTGCCGAGGCCGTCGAGAACGCCGTCAAGATCGCCCGCGCCTACACCAAGCGCCAGGCGGTCGTCGTCTTCGACCACGGCTACCACGGCCGTACGAACCTGACGATGGCGCTGACCGCGAAGAACATGCCGTACAAGCACGGCTTCGGCCCGTTCGCCCCCGAGGTCTACCGCGCCCCGCTGGCGTACGGCTACCGCTGGCCGACCGGCGAGGAGAACGCCGGTCCGGAGGCCGCCAAGCAGGCCATCGACCAGATCTCCAAGCAGGTCGGCGCGGACAACGTCGCCGCGATCATCATCGAGCCGGTGCTCGGCGAGGGCGGCTTCATCGAGCCGGCCAAGGGCTTCCTCCCGGCGATCCGCCAGTTCGCCGCCGACAACGGCATCGTCTTCGTCGCGGACGAGATCCAGTCCGGCTTCTGCCGTACAGGCCAGTGGTTCGCGTGCGAGGACGAGGGCATCGTCCCGGACCTGATCACGACCGCCAAGGGCATCGCGGGCGGCCTCCCGCTCGCCGCCGTCACCGGCAAGGCCGAGATCATGGACGCCGCGCACGCGGGCGGCCTCGGCGGCACCTACGGCGGCAACCCGGTGGCCTGCGCCGGTGCGCTCGGCGCCATCGAGACGATGAAGGAGCTCGACCTCAACGCCAAGGCGAAGGAGATCGAGGCGACGATGAAGTCGCGCCTGTCGGCGATGCAGGAGAAGTTCCCGGTCATCGGCGACATCCGCGGCCGCGGCGGCATGATCGCCGTCGAGCTGGTCAAGGACCCCGCGACCAAGGAGCCGCACCCGGAGGCCACCGCCGCCCTCGCCAAGGCCTGCCACGCCGAGGGCCTGCTCGTCCTCACGTGTGGCACCTACGGCAACGTGCTGCGTTTCCTGCCGCCGCTCGTCATCGGCCAGGACCTCCTCAACGAGGGCCTCGACATCATCGAGAACGCCTTCGCGGCGCTCTGAGCCATCACCCGAAAGGCCGCTCCGGCAACAGGAGCCACACCGCTCGATCGTGACGACGCGGACCGCGACGCTTCCGTGACCTGCGACGACGGTCGGGCCGTGTGAAGAAGGTGTGCGAGGCCCATGGGATGTTGCCCAACCGGGTGTCGCACCCTCAGCCCCTGCCGTACGGTTTCTGCAGATGAGAGAAACACCCCGCCCGCGGGAGACCGCGGACGGTACCGGGTCGAGGCCTCCCCAGCTTCGCCCTGGTCGTGCCCTCGCGCACACACCCGGAGCTTCCGGCTCCGGAACTCCTCACCGGTCGGACGGTCGCTCGCCCCAAACCCCCCGGGGCGCGCGACACGCCGGCCAGTTCGGCCGGTTCGGAACTACCCCCCCTGTTCCGAACCGGCCGACCATCTCATCCATCCTCTTCGCAGCGCTCCTCTTCGCCGCACTCACCTGGCAGGTCGCCTCCGACGGCCCCCTGCTCGCGTACGACGAGCGCCTCGGCGACACGATCCGCACCAGCGCGATCCCCTCGGGCCCCGCCGAATTCCTCGCCGACCTCGGCAACATGGCGGTCGCCCTGCCGGTCCTCGCCGTGACCCTCGCGTACGTCACCTGGCGCACCAGGACCCGGCTCCCCGTGATCGCCGCGGCCGTCACGATGTCCCTGGTTCCCACCCTGGTGGCCCCGCTCCAGACCCTCATCGACCGCCCCGGCCCGCCCCCGATGGCCCCGGCGACGGGCTTCTACCCGTCGGGCCACGCGGCGACGGCAGCGGTCGCGTACGGACTGTGCGTCCTGCTGCTGCGTTCCCGCCTGCTGACCCACGGCTGCGTCCTGCTGAACGCGGCCGTGGGCCTGGGACTCGTACGGCAGGGGTATCACTGGCCGGCGGACGTGGTGGGGAGCTGGTGCCTGTCGCTCGTGCTGCTGTCCGCGGCGGCGTACGCGATCAGCCGAAGTAGGCGTCGAAGTTCTTCTGGAACTCCCAGTTGTTGAAGCGGTCCCAGTTCACCGACCACGTCATCAGGCCGCGCAGCGCGGGCCAGGTGCCGTGCGTCGCGTACGAGCCGCAGTTGGTCTTCTTGGTGAGGCAGTCGAGGGCCTTGTTGGTCTCGGCCGGGGAGACGTAGCCGTTGCCGGCCTGGGTGGAGGCCGGCATGCCGATGGCGACCTGGTCGGCGCGCAGCGGCGGGAAGACGTTGTTCGCGTCGCCCGCGACCGGGAAGCCGGTGAGCAGCATGTCGGTCATGGCGATGTGGAAGTCGGCGCCGCCCATGGAGTGGTACTGGTTGTCGAGGCCCATGATCGAGCCGGAGTTGTAGTCCTGGACGTGCAGGAGCGTCAGGTCGTCGCGCAGGGCGTGGATGACCGGGAGGTACGCCCCCGCGCGCGGGTCCTGGCCGCCCCATTTGCCGGTGCCGTAGTACTGGTAGCCGAGCTGGACGAAGAACGTTTCCGGGGCCATGGTCAGGACGAAGTCGCTGCCGTACTTGGCCTTGAGGGTCTTCACCGCCGAGATCAGGTTCACGATCACCGGGGTCTTGGGGTTCTTGAAGTCGGTGTCGTCGGCGTTGAGGGACAGGGAGTGGCCCTCGAAGTCGATGTCGAGGCCGTCGAGGCCGTACTCGTCGATGATCTTGGAGACCGAGGAGACGAAGGTGTCGCGGGCGGCCGTCGTGGTGAGCTGGACCTGGCCGTTCTGGCCGCCGATCGAGATCAGGACCTTCTTGCCCGCCGCCTGCTTGGCCTTGATCGCGGCCTTGAAGTCGGCGTCCGACTCGACGCCCGGGCACTCGGTGGCCGGGCAGCGGTCGAAGCGGATGTCTCCGGAGGTCGTCGAGGTGGGTTCGCCGAAGGCGAGGTCGATGACGTCCCAGCTGTCGGGGACGTCGGCGAGGCGGGTGTAGCCGGCGCCGTTCGCGAAGCTGGCGTGGAGGTAGCCGACGAGGGCGTGTGCCGGGAGGTCGGCGGAGCCTTCGTCGCCGGGGGTCCTGCCCGTCGTCGCGGTGACCGTCGCGGACTTCGCGGACTCGCCCGCGTCGTTCACCGCCGCGACCTGGAAGCTGTACGCGGTCTCGGGCGTGAGGCCCGCGACCGTGGCCGAAGTGCCGGTCACCGTCCGGTCCTTGGCGCCGTTGCGGTAGATCGTGTAGCTCGTGGCGCCGGGGACCGCCGACCAGGACAGGCCGACCGTCGTGGCGGTGACCGTGCCGGTCTTGAGGCCGGTGGGGGCCGCGGGCGGGACCGGGGCCTCGGTCCCCGGGCCGAGCAGGGTGAGGTCGTCGGCGGTGTAGGCGGGGCTGCCGTACCAGCCGTGGGTGTAGATCGTGACCTTGGTGGTGCTCGGGCCTGTCTTGAAAGTCGTCTTGAGCTGCTGCCAGTCGGACGCCGACGGGGTCCAGGTCGACACGTCCGTGGTGCCGGTGCCGCTCGCACCGAGGTAGACGTAGCTGCCGCGGACGTGTCCGGACAGGGTGTACGTGGCGTCGGGCTTGACCGTGACGGTCTGCGCGCACCGGGCGTTGTCGGCGCCGGTCGGCGTGGCCTGGAGCGCCGAACTGCCGCCGTGGACAGGTGAGTTGACGTTTCTGCCCGTTCCGGCCGAGCAGGTCCAGCCGTCCAGGCCGGACTCGAATCCGCCGTTGCGGGCGAGGTCGATGTCGGCGGCGTTCGCGGTGGCGGACAGGGCGGTGAGGCCGGTCGCGGCGAGCGCGGCGGCCGTGAGGCTCGTGAGGAGCCCGCGGAACCTGCCGGTTCCGTGGGATCTGCGGGGTCTGGAGCGGGACATGGCTGCCTCCGGGCATGGCGGGGAAACGGGCACGGTGGAGCGCGCCCAACTTGGTCCAGACCAATTGAGTTGTCAAGGGTCGGGCATCCGCCGCCCGCCCACTACTCCCCCGTCTCTCTTGCCAGTTGGGCCGCCGCCTCGTGCATCGCGAGCTCCAGGATGGCGGGGTCCGTGAGCGTGCCCGAGCCGTCCGGCGGCACCAGCCAGCGCACGCCGCCCGCGAGCCTGCCCGGGTACGGCGCCACGATCCAGGAGCCGCTCCCCACCGCGCGCACCCCGGTGCCGAGCCATCGGGCGGCCGTGCCCGCCGGCACGAAGAAGCCCATGCGGGCGGCGCCGAAGTCCGCCAGCACGGGCCCCGGCCTGTCGATCACCCGGCGCAGCACGTCGAGCGTCGGATAGCCGAGCTCCCCCGGCAGGATCAGCACGTCCCACCGCTCGCCCGCGGGCAGCAGCGCCACCCCGTGCGGATTGCGTTCCCACTCCCAGCGGCAGGCGTCCGGATCCGGTGCCACGGATACCAGCCACTCGACAGCGGCCTTGTCCCCCGAGCCAGTCATGCGGGGTCCTCCTCGTTCAGATCGACGCTGATCGTCACGAACGAGAGGGGGAAGCGGCCCGGGCATTACGCGACTTCGGTTACCTGAAGGTAGTGAATTTCCGAAGCCGCGTACGACCAGGGCGTACGCCGGGTGATCAAAGGCAGGCGCACTCGTACCCTCGGGGCATGTACGAAGGCGAGAAGGCGCAGATCCAGGCGGCGATCAACGGGGAGCTGCGGCTGCTCGACCCCGGCGTACGGGCGTCCGACGCGGAGGTGACGGCGCTGCTCGACCCGGAGTTCACGGAGTTCGGCGCGTCCGGGCGGCGTTGGGGCCGGGAGTCGATCCTGGAGGCGACCGGAGCGGAGCCGGGGCCGCCGGTGCGGGTCACGGGGATGCGGGGGACGCTGCTCGCGCCCGGCGTCGTCCATCTGACGTTCCACACGGACGACGACGGGCGCCGCGCGCACCGGAGTTCGGTGTGGCGCCGCCACCCGGAGGCCGGGTGGCGGCTGTACTTCCATCAGGGGACGCTCACGGCGGACGAGAGCGCCTGACCGGCGGCGCCCCCAAGGCGCTAGCTGTCGAACAGGGCCCTAACTGTCGAAGCCCAGGCCCACCGTGTCCATCGCCTTCAGCCACAGGTTGCGGCGGCCGCCGTTCGCGTCGGCGCGGGCGAGGGACCACTTGGTGAGCGCGATGCCCGTGGCAGCGAACGGCTCGGGCGGGAACGGGAGCGGCTTCTTGCGGACCATCTCGAGCTCCGTACGCTCCGTGCGCTCGCCCGAGAGGAGGTCGAGCATCACGTCCGCGCCGAAGCGTGTCGCGCCGACGCCGAGGCCGGTGTACCCGGCGGCGTACGCCACCCGGCCCGCGTGCGCGGTGCCGAAGAACGCCGAGAAGCGGGAGCAGGTGTCGATCGCGCCGCCCCACGCGTGCGTGAAGCGCAGCCCCTCCAACTGCGGGAAGCAGGTGAAGAAGTGGCCGGCCAGCTTCGCGTACGTCTCCGGGCGGTGGTCGTGCTCGGCCCGCACCCGGCCGCCGTACGGGTAGATCGCGTCGTAGCCGCCCCACAGGATCCGGTTGTCCGCGGAGAGCCGGAAGTAGTGGAACTGGTTGGCGGAGTCGCCGAGGCCCTGCCGGTTCTTCCAGCCGACCGCGGCCAGCTGCTCCGTGCTCAGCGGCTCCGTCATCAGCGCGTAGTCGTACACCGGGACCGTGTACGCGCGGGTCCGCTTGACCAGCGACGGGAAGACGTTCGTGGCCAGCGCGGCGTGCCGGGCGAAGACCCGGCCGTACGGGGTGCGGACCGCGACCCCGGCGCCGTTCGAGGACAGGTCCGTGGCCGGGGTGTTCTCGTAGATCCGCACGCCGAGGTCGGCGCAGGCCCGCTTGAGGCCCCACGCCAGTTTCGCCGGGTTCAGCATCGCGACGCCGTGCCGGTCGTACATGGCCCCGAGGAAGGTGGGTGACGCGACCTGTTCGCGGGTCTCGTCCGCGTCGAGGAGTTCGACGCCGTCGGCAAGGCCGGCCTCGGCCAGCTCCGCGTGGAACTCGCGCAGTTCGGCGACCTGGTGGGGCTGCGTCGCCACGTCCAGCTCGCCGGTGCGCTCGAAGTCGCAGTCGATGGAGTAGCGGGCGACCGCCGCCTCGATGGCGTCGAGGTTGGCGGCGCCCAGCTCCTCCAGCTTCTTGATCTCGTCCGGCCAGCGGGCGAGCCCGTTGGCCGTGCCGTGCGTGAGGGAGGCGGCGCAGAACCCGCCGTTGCGCCCGGAGGCCGCCCAGCCGATCTCGCGGCCCTCGACGAGGACCACGTCGCGTCCGGGGTCGCGCTCCTTGGCGATGAGCGCGGTCCACAGTCCGCTGTAGCCGCCGCCGACGACCAGGAGGTCGCAGCGCTCGTCGCCGGTCAGTGCGGCGCGGGCCTCGGGCCTGCCGGGGTCGTCGAGCCAGTACGCGACCGGCTTGGCGTCGGCGAGTGAATTCGTCCAGCGATTCATGGCGCGTGCGGCCATGATTCCAACTCCCTCAGAAATGCGAGTAGTTCACCATGCGAGTGGTTCAGGAAACCTTGTTCTTGCGCTTCCCGATGGTCATTGCAGCCAGCACACACAGTACGGCGACCAGGAACATGGCCGTACCGATGACATTGATCTGAACGGGCGTTCCGCGCTGCGCCGAACCCCAGACGAACATGGGGAAGGTGACGGTCGAGCCCGCGTTGAAGTTCGTGATGATGAAATCGTCGAAGGACAGCGCGAAGGCGAGCAGCGCGCCCGCCGCGATACCGGGCGCCGCGATCGGCAGGGTGACCCTCAGGAACGTCTGCACCGGGCCCGCGTACAAATCCTGCGCCGCCTGCTCCAGGCGCGGGTCCATCGACATCACGCGCGCCTTCACCGCCGTCACCACGAAGCTGAGGCAGAACATGATGTGGGCGATGAGGATCGTCCAGAAGCCCAGCTGGGCGCCCATGTTGAGGAAGAGCGTGAGCAGCGAGGCCGCCATCACGACCTCCGGCATCGCCATCGGCAGGAAGATCAGCGAGTTGATCGCGCCGCGCGCCCTGAACCGGTAGCGGACGAGCGCGAAGGCGATCATCGTGCCGAGGACCGTCGCGCCGATGGTGGCCCACAGCGCGATCTGGAGGCTCAGCGAGAGCGATCCGCACATGTCGGCGACGCCGCACGGGTTCTTCCAGGCGTCCGTCGAGAATTCCTGCCACTCGTAATTGAAGCGGCCCTTCGGTTTGTTGAAGGAGAAGACCGTCACGACGAGGTTCGGCAGCAGGAGATAGCCGAGCGTGATCAGGCCCGCAATGACGACGAGATTCTTTCGCAGCCAGCGCATCAGACGAGGTCCTCCGTCCCGGAACGACGGATGTAGAAGGTGACCATGAAGAGAATGGCCGCCATGAGGATGAAGGAGAGCGCCGCCGCCGTCGGATAGTCGAGAACGCGCAGGAACTGCGTCTGGATGACGTTTCCGACCATGCGGGTGTCGGTGGAGCCGAGCAGGTCGGCGTTCACGTAGTCACCGGCCGCGGGGATGAAGGTGAGCAGCGTTCCGGACACGACGCCCGGCATCGACAGCGGGAACGTCACCTTGCGGAACGTCGTCACCGGCGACGCGTACAGGTCGCCCGCCGCCTCGTGCAGCCGGCCGTCGATCCGCTCCAGCGAGGTGTAGAGCGGCAGGATCATGAACGGCAGGAAGTTGTACGTGAGTCCGCACACCACCGCGAGCGGGGTGGCGAGCACTCTGCTGCCGTCGGTCATGCCGAGCCAGCTCGTGACGTCGAGGACGTGCAGCGAGTTGAGCACGCCCACGACCGGGCCGCCGTCCGCGAGGATCGTCTTCCACGCGAGCGTACGGATCAGGAAGCTGGTGAAGAACGGGGCGATCACCAGGATCATGATGAGGTTGCGCCAGCGGCCCGCGCGGAACGCGATGAGGTACGCGAGCGGGTAGCCGAGCAGCAGGCACAGGATCGTGGCGAGGCCCGCGTACAGGACGGACCTGAGGAACTGCGGGTAGTACTCGGACAGCGCGTCCCAGTACGTGGCGAAGTGCCAGGTGACCTTGAAGCCGTCCTCGAGGGAGCCCTGCTGCACCGAGGTCGACGCCTGGTAGACCATCGGCAGGGCGAAGAAGACGACCAGCCAGAGGATGCCGGGCAGCAGCAGCCAGTACGGGACGAGGCGGCCGCGCTTGCGGGGCTTGCGCGGCTCTTCCGTGGGAGCGGGCGCCGCCGGGGGCGCGTCGGAGAGTGTCGTGCTCATGCGGCGGCGTCCTCCGAGACCTTGGCCGCGCCGGCCGCGATGTCCTGGGCCGCGTCGAGCCCGAAGCTGTGCGCGGGGTTCCAGTGCAGGACGACCTCGGCGCCGGGCGCGAGGCGGCTGTCGCGCTCGATGTTCTGCGCGTAGACCTCGAAGGAGTCGCTCAGCGGGCTGTCGATGACGTACTGGGTGGAGACGCCGATGAAGCTGGAGTCGGCGATCTTCCCGGTGATGCGGTTGCGCCCGTCGGGGATCTCGCCCGCGTCGTCGGCGTGCGTGAGCGAGATCTTCTCGGGGCGCACGCCGAGGAGCAGCTTGTCGCCGATCGACGTGGTGCGCGCGGAGTTGCGGCCGGCGGGCAGGACGAGTTTGCCGTCGCCCGCCTTGAGGGTGAGGTCGTCGCCGGCCCGGCCCGCGATCTCGGCCTCGATGAAGTTCGAGGTGCCGAGGAAGTTCGCGACGAACGTCGACCCCGGGTTCTCGTACAGGTCGGTGGGGGCGCCGAGCTGTTCGACAGAGCCCGCGTTCATCACGGCGACGGTGTCGGCCATCGTCATGGCCTCCTCCTGGTCGTGCGTGACGTGCACGAACGTGATGCCGACCTCGGTCTGGATGCGCTTGAGCTCCAGCTGCATCTGGCGGCGCAGCTTGAGGTCGAGGGCGCCGAGCGGCTCGTCGAGCAGCAGCACCTTGGGGTGGTTGATGAGCGCGCGGGCCACGGCGACGCGCTGCTGCTGGCCGCCGGAGAGCTGCTGCGGCTTCTTGCGGATGTGCTCGCCGAGCTGCACCAGGTCGAGCATCTCCTCGACCTGCTTCTTCACGGACTTGATGCCGCGGCGGCGCAGGCCGAAGGCGACGTTCTCGTAGATGTCTAGGTGCGGGAAGAGCGCGTACGACTGGAAGACGGTGTTCACCGGGCGCTTGTACGGGGGCAGGGACGTCACGTCCTGGTCGCCGAGGTGCACGGTGCCCGTGGTCGGGTCCTCGAGCCCGGCGATCATGCGCAGCGTCGTGGTCTTCCCGCAGCCGGAGGCGCCGAGCAGCGCGAAGAACGAGCCCTGGGGCACGGTGAGGTCGAGCGGCTGGACGGCGGTGAAGCCGTTGTCGTACGTCTTGCTGATGCCGGAGAGACGGACGTCTCCGCCGGTCTCCGACGTCGTGAGGGTCGTCATGGTGAGTCCAAGGAGTCGGTACGGGCAGGGGCGGTGCCGGACGAGGGCGAAGGAGGGGCCGAGGTGGTTCAGCCGCCCGTGAGCTGGGCGAACTTCTGCTCGAACGCCGTCTCTTCCTTGGCCGTCAGGGAGCGGAAGCCGTGCGCCTTCGCCGACATCTCCTTGTCGGGGACGATCAGCGGGTCGTTCGCGACGTCCTTGTCGATCTTGGCGAGTTCCGGCTTGACGATGCCGGTCTCCAGCGGCGAGACGTAGTTGATCCACGCGGCCAGCTCGGCGCCGACCGCCGGCTCGTAGTAGTAGTCCATGAGCTTCTCGGCGTTCGTCTTGTGACGTGCCTTGTTGGGGACCAGCATGTTGTCGGTCGACGAGATGTAACCGGCGTCCGGGATCGCGAACTTGACGTGCGGGTTGTCCGCCTGGAGCTGCACGACGTCACCGGCCCACGCGAGGCAGGCCGCGAGGTCGCCCTTGGAGAGGTCGGAGATGTAGTCGTTGCCGGTGAAACGGCGCACCTGCTTGCTGTCGACGGCCTTCTGCACGCGGGCGATCGCGGCGTCGAAGTCGTCGGCCTTGAAGGTGCGCGGGTCCTTGCCCATGTCGATCAGCGTCATGCCGATCGTGTCGCGCATCTCGGAGAGCAGCCCGACCTTCCCCTTGAGCTTGGGATCGTCGAGGAGCTGCGAGACCGAGGTGATCTCCTTGCCGCCGGTGGCCTTGGTGTTGTACGCGATGACCGTCGCGATGCCCTGCCAGGGGTAGGAGTAGGCGCGGCCCGGGTCCCAGTCGGGGTTGCGGAACTGGGTGGCCAGGTTGCTGTACGCGTGCGGCAGGTTGGCCGCGTCGAGCTTCTGCACCCAGCCGAAGCGGATGAGCCGCGCGGCGAGCCAGTCGGTGAGGACGATGATGTCGCGGCCGGTGTCCTGGCCCGCCGCGAGCTGCGGCTTGATCTTCCCGAAGAACTCGACGTTGTCGTTGATGTCCTCGGTGTACTTGACCTTGATGCCGGTGCGTTTGGTGAACGCCTCCAGCGACGGGCGGCGCTTCTCGTCGTCGCTCATGTCGATGTACTCGGTCCAGTTGGAGAAGTTGATGGTCTTCTCCTTGGCCGAGTGGTCCTCGGACGAGATGCCGCCCGAGGACTTGCTCGCCGCGGGGATGCCGCAGCCGGTGAGGGCGCCGAGCCCGCCGACGGCGAGCGCTCCGCCGGCCGAGGCCCGCATCAGGGAACGGCGGGACATCGCTGCCCTGCCGTTCCTGAAGCTGCGGTGCATGGCGGCCAGTTGGGCCGGGGACAAACGGTCGGGCTCGTACTGCTCCATGCGCGTGGTTGCCCTTTCGGGAGATTGGCGGCCGTCGGTCGGTACGGCCTGATTGCTATCGGTCCCCGAAGATCGTGCGGTGCCAGTCCTTGCGCACCACCGCTGTGTTGTCGAACATGACGTGCTTGATCTGCGTGTACTCGTCGAAGGAGTACGCGGACATGTCCTTGCCGAAGCCGGACGCCTTGTAGCCGCCGTGCGGCATCTCGCTGAGGATCGGGATGTGGTCGTTGACCCACACGCAGCCCGCCTTGATCTCACGCGTGGCGCGGTTCGCGCGGAACACGTTGGTGGACCAGGCGGAGGCGGCGAGCCCGTAGGGGGTGTCGTTGGCGAGCGCGATGCCCTCGTCGTCGCTGTCGAACGGCAGCACGACAAGCACGGGACCGAAGATCTCGGACTGGACGGCCTCGCTGTCCTGCGCGGCGTCGGCGATGAGGGTCGGCTTGTAGTACGCGCCGTCCGCGAGGTCGCCGCCGGGGGCCTCGCCGCCCGTCACCACGCGCGCGTAGCCGCGGGCCCGGTCGACGAAGGCGGCGACGCGGTCGCGCTGGGCGTGCGAGATGAGCGGGCCGAGGTCGGTGTCCTCGGCGAACGGGTCGCCAAGCCTGACGGTCTCCATCAGGGCCGCCGTCCTCTCCACGAAGGCGTCGTAGAGCGGGCGCTGCACGTACGCGCGCGTGGCGGCGGTGCAGTCCTGGCCGGTGTTGATGAGGGAGCCGGCGACCGCGCCGTGCACGGCGGCGTCGAGGTCGGCGTCGTCGAACACGAGGAACGGCGCCTTGCCGCCCAGCTCCAGGTGGATCCGCTTCACGGTGGCCGTGGCGATCTCGGCGACCCGCTTGCCGACGCCCGTGGAGCCGGTGAAGGAGGTCATGGCGACGTCCGGGTGGCCGACGAGGTGCTCACCGGCGTCGCGGCCCGCGCCGCTGATGACGTTGACGACGCCGTCCGGGAGGCCCGCCTCGGTGGCGGCCTGCGCGAAGAGCAGCGAGGTGAACGGGGTCAGCTCGGCGGGCTTCAGGACGATCGTGTTGCCCGCGGCGATGGCGGGGAGCACCTTCCAGGCGGCCATCTGGAGCGGGTAGTTCCACGGCGCGATGGAGCCGACGACACCGATGGGCTCGCGGCGCACGTACGAGGTGTGGTCGGCGCTGTACTCGCCCGCGGACTGCCCCTGGAGGTGGCGGGCGGCGCCGGCGAAGAACGCGGCGTTGTCGACGGAGCCGGGCACGTCGAACTCGCGGCTCAGCTTGAGCGGCTTGCCGCACTGCAACGACTCGAGGCGGGCGAACTCCTCCGCCTTCTCGTCCAGCACGGCGGCGAACCGGTGCATGGCGTCGGACCGCTCGCCGGGCGTGGCCCCCGACCAGCCGGGGAAGGCCGCGCGGGCGGCGGCGACGGCGGCGTCCACGTCGGCGGTGCCCGCCAGTTCGTACGTGTAGACCTCCTCGCCGGTGGCCGGGTCGACGACGGCGTGGGTGCGTCCCGACGTGCCCTTGACGAGACGGCCCGCGACGAAGTTCGCGCCGTCCGCGAAGAGTTCCTTTGCCAGTGCGGCCACGTTCTTGGCCGAGGCGGGGTGATCCGAGGTGGGGTGGTGCATGAGTGCTCGCTCTCGCTTCTCCTGCGTCGCCCGGGTCCCGAGGGTGTCCTGAGGGTGTCCCGAGGGCCGACGTAGCTCCAGCCGTAGCTCCAGCTCGATTTGAGTGCCGATCCTGACAGAGGACCCCAGCGCCAACAAGTGATTCCGTTGTTGCCTTTTGGTTACGCGACGGAATCTGTCGACCAGGTGTCGAGTCCCCCTGGAAAACGCAGGACGGATTGTCAGTAGTGGATGCCAGACTCCCGTGTATGGAGATCAACAGTAGGGAATCGCTGGTCGCGGCCCTGGCGGCGGGGACAGGCGTGAAGTACCTGCACTTCTGGGGGCACACACCGCGCAAGGACGGTGTGATCGGGGCGAGCTGCCTCAGCCAGTGGTGGCCCTCGCCGTTCACCGTGGAGGGCGTGGAGTACGCGACGGCGGAGCACTGGATGATGGCGGCGAAGGCCCGTCTGTTCGGTGACGCGGAGGCGGAGCGCCGCGCGCTGTCGGCGGGGCATCCGGCGGAGGCCAAGAAGGCGGGGCGCCTGGTGCGCGGCTTCGACGGCGCGGTGTGGGAGCGGGAGCGCTTCGGCGTGGTCGTCGAGGGGAGCGTCCACAAGTTCGCCTCGGATCCGGCGCTGCGGGAGTTCCTGGCCACGACGGGCGACCGGGTCCTGGTGGAGGCGAGTCCGATGGACCGGGTGTGGGGCATCGGGATGGCGGCGGACGACGCGGGCGCGTCCGATCCGCAGGCGTGGCGGGGGCTGAATCTGCTGGGGTTCGCGCTGATGGCGGCGAGAGAGCGGCTGCGCTGAGCCCACCCCTGGATCAGGAGGGCGACTCACCCCAGGAGCACGGCGATCCCGACGCCGATCGCCGACAGCAGGCCGCCCACGCCGCAGATGAGCCCGCCCAGCGCCGGCCCGCCGTTGGTCGCGAACCCTCGCCCGGCCCGGCGCCTGCCGATCACGCCGAAGATCACCGCGAGCACACCCGTCACCATCGCGAGGGGCCACAGCAGGAAGCCGACCGCGGTGACGATGCCGAGCACCAGGGCCGCGGTGCCGATCCCGTTGCGGGGCGGTACGGCCCCGGGCGCGCCTTGACCGTACGCGTACCAGTACGCCCGGTAGGCGTACGGCCCAGGGCCCTCGGGCCCGATGGGCGGTGGCGGCACGGGCTCGTCCGGCGCCGCGTACGGGTTGGCGTACCCGTACGCGGAGGGCGCCGGCGGTGTGCGCCACGGGTCGTACTCGCTCATCCGCTCATGCTAGGCACCCGCGCCGCGCGGGCGATCTCCCCGCATACGATGACGAGGACCCCGATCAGCCGATCACCCAAGTTCCTGGGGAGGAAACCGTGAGCCAGAGCCCGAGTCACAGCCAGAGCCCGAGTCAGAGCCTGGAAGCCTTCATCACCGGGCTGCCGAAGGCCGAACTGCACGTCCACCACGTGGGCTCCGCCTCCCCCAGGATCGTCTCGGAGCTCGCGGCCCGGCACCCCGACTCGAAGGTCCCGACCGACCCCGAGGCACTGGCCGAGTTCTTCACGTTCACGGACTTCGCGCACTTCATCCAGGTGTACCTGTCGGTGGTCGACCTGATCCGCACGCCGGAGGACGTCCGCCTCCTCACGTACGAGATCGCCCGCGACATGGCCCGGCAGAACGTGCGGTACGCGGAGCTCACCCTCACCCCCTTCTCCTCCACCCGCCGCGGCATCGACGCCCGCGGCTTCATGGAGGCGATCGAGGACGCCCGCAAGTCGGCGGAGGCCGAGTTCGGCACGGTGCTGCGCTGGTGCTTCGACATCCCCGGCGAGGCGGGTCTGGAGTCGGCGGAGGAGACGGCGCGGCTCGCCACGGACGACAGGCTGCGGCCGGAGGGCCTGGTGTCGTTCGGCCTCGGCGGGCCCGAAGTCGGTGTCCCGCGGCCGCAGTTCAAGCCGTACTTCGACCGGGCGCGGGCGGCGGGCCTGCGGTCGGTGCCGCACTCGGGCGAGACGACCGGGCCCGAGTCCGTGTGGGACGCGCTGAACCATCTGGGCGCCGAGCGCATCGGCCACGGCACGTCGTCGGCCCGGGACCCGAAGCTCCTCGCGCACCTCGCCGAGCGCGGCATCCCGCTGGAGGTGTGCCCGACGTCCAACATCGCGACGCGCGCGGTCCGCACCCTCGACGAGCACCCGCTCAAGCAGTTCGTCGACGCGGGCGTGACGGTCACCATCAACTCGGACGACCCGCCGATGTTCTCCACGGACCTCAACACTGAGTACGCGGTGGCGGCCCGCCTCCTCGGCCTCGACGAGCGGGGCGTGGCGGAGCTCGCCAAGAACGCGGTGCGGGCGTCGTTCCTCGACGAGGCGGGCAAGGCGCGGATCGCCGCGGAGATCGACACGTACACGCGGAACTGGCCGACGGCCGGCTGAGCCCGCAGGTCACAATGGGGCCATGCGCACCGTGACTGCCGTGGCCCACCGAGGCGACCCCTACCGCGTCCGCGAGAACACCCTCCCGTCCCTGCGCTCCGCGCTTCAGCGGGGCGCGGACGCGGTGGAGATCGACGTACGACTGACGCGGGACGCGGTCCCGGTCCTGCTCCACGACTCCACCCTTGAGCGCCTGTGGGAGCACGAACGCCCGCTGTCCGCGCTCTCCTGCGACGAGGTGCGCGGTCTGACGGAGGACGGGGTGCCCACGCTCGCGGACGCCCTGGAGGTGTGCCGGGACGCCCGCGTCATGATCGACCTGCCGGGCGCGGACACCCGTACGGTGCGCACGGTCGTCGGCGCCGTGCGCGACTGCGGCGCCGAGGAGCGGGTCTACTACTGCGCGGGCGCCCAGACGATGCTGAAGGTGCGCGCCGCGGCGCCCTCCGCGGAGATCGCGCTCACCTGGACGTCCCTGGCGCCGCCCCGCCCCGCCGTCCTCGCGGCCCTCACGCCCCGCTGGCTCAACTACCGCTTCCCGCTGGTGACCCGGGAGCTCGCGGCCAAGGTGCACCGGGACGGCTACCTGCTGTCGGCCTGGACCCCGGACACCAGGCGCTCGATGCGGCGGCTGCTCGACATCGGCGTCGACTCGATCACGACGAACCGGGTCGACGTCCTGACGTCGGTGCGCGGCGAGGACTGAGGGACCCCTAGGGGGCGGCCAGGCCGCGATCCAGGGTCGGGATCATCCCGCGCGACGAGCTGCCGCGGCGAGCCGGAGCCGAGGATGGTCCGTGTCGGCCCGACCGGGCCAACTCCCCTGCCAGGAGGCCCCCTTGAAGCGCCGTCTCGCCCTCACCCTGTCCACCGCGCTCGTCCTCGGCGCCGTCGCGGCGCCCCTCGCCGCGGCGGCCGTCCCGGCGCGGGCCACCGTGGCACCCGCCGGTACTCATGGCGCTCCCGACGCGAAGGCGCTGGCCTCGGCGCTCACGGGCCTGCCGGACGACGACGCCACCGCCGCCCTCGTCCGGGTCGGCGGCACCGGAGGTTCCTGGCACGGGGCCGCGGGCGTACGGGATACGCACAGCGGCGCGAAGGCCCTGGAGCACGCGCGGTTCCGTGCGGGATCGACCACGAAGGTGGCGACGGCGGCCACCGTGCTGCGGCTCGCCGCCGACGGACGGGTCGACCTGGACGCGCCGGTGCAGCGCTACCTTCCCGGGCTCTTCCGCGGCACCGCCTTCCAACAGCCCATCTCGGTGCGGCAGTTGCTCAACCACACCAGCGGGATACCGGCCGGTGACGGCTGGGGGAACTCGTTCGCCGACCAGTACGCGCACCGCTTCGACGTCATCACGCCCCGGCAGGTCGCGGTCTCGGCGCTCGCCAAAACCCCCTCCTTCGCGCCAGGCACCCGCCAGCAGTACCTCAACATCAACTACACACTGCTCGGGCTGCTCGTGGAGAAGGTGACCGGCGACTCCTACGCGCAGGCGGCGACCCGCCTCGTCCTGCGCCCGGCCGGGATGCGGCACACGTACTTCCCCGGCACCGACCGCCGGATCCACGGCGCGCACAATCGGGGCTACCAGTCGGCGGACGGCGAGCTCGTCGACGTGACGGAGTGGGTCCAGGCCGACCGGACGGCGGCGGGCGACATGATCTCCACGACCGCCGACCTGGAGCGGCTGCTCACCGGGCTCTTCCGGGGCCGGATCGTGCCCGCGCCGCAGCTGGAGGAGATGTTCACGCTGCCGGCCGGGGTGCCCGGTGCCACGATGAGCGCGGGCCTGCAGAGGATCGAGGTCGGCGACCGCGTGTACTGGGGCAAGTCCGGTTCGCGGTACGGCTACAGCGCCGGGATCGCCGCCGCCCGCGACCTGTCCCGGACGGCCGTCTACTCGGTCAACTCCACGGACGCGAAGGGTGAGGGAATGAACCCCGTCGTCCAGCGCATCATCATGGCTGCGACCCGCGACGCGACCTGACGACCCGATGCGCCACCCCGTGCGACACGGCCGTCGCCGCGGCCGCCCAGGCGACCCCGGCCACGACGTCCCGGGCCCGCCCCGGCCGCAGCACCCCGGCCTTCTTCAGCCGCCGCCGCGCCCACACGGTGAACGGCACGACGAGCACCGGCGAGGTCACGACACCCGGCGTGTAACCACGCACAGCGACCGCCTGCCCGATGTGCAGCAGCCCGTGCGCCCCGAACCCGTTCAGCATGACCTGGTACGCGGCGCTTCGGCCCCCACTCACCCACCCGGCGACGGCCCCCGCTCCCACGATCCCGGCCATGACACCGACAGCGGCAGCGAACTCCCGCTCGTCAACCCCCTCCATGCCCCGCCACACCCGCTCGGGCACCCCCGGCCACCGCTCACGCAGCCGCGGCACGTTCTCCCGGACCCAGCGCGGAGCGGTGAGCACCTCTTCGGCATCGTGCAGCGCCCAGGCGGCGAACAGCCCGAGGGTCACGCCACGACCGATCGCCCCTTCCTCATCCACCATGCACCCGACCCTATCGTTGTCCGGTCAACTCCCTTGTATTCAGAGGCATATGAGGGTGACCCTCAAAGTGCCGTCGGGAGGGGGAAGTGCTCATGGGCGCTGGGATCGAAGGTGCGACATTCGACCTCAAGGAACTCTTCGGCCACGCCAGATATGACATCGAGTACTACCAGCGTGAGTACGCCTGGTCCGCCGACGACGTCCGGACTCTTGTCGCCGACCTGCTGGACACCTTCAACCCTTCCTGGTCACCAGGCCAACGCCACCGTCGCGACGAGAACGACACGTTCTTCCTCGGCCCCTTCGTGTACGCCCAGGAACGGGAAGAGGACAACGTCCGCTTTCTCGTGGACGGACAGCAGCGCTTCACCACGTTGCACCTGCTCTTCCTGCACCTGTACCGCCGGGCGCGCGAGCTGCCGAGCAGCCGGGAGACCGAGTTCAAGCTGGACCGCGTGATAACTGAGCACGGCCCTGGCAAGGACCACATATTCCGTATCGACATCGACGAACGACGCCCCGCCCTGGAAGCGCTCTACCGCGACCGCCCGTACGAGGTTCCGCTCGGAGCCTCGCTGTCCGTGCGCAACCTCCACGCTCGCAGCACACAGATGGACGAACTCCTGGCTGAACGCCTCGAAGCCGAGCACATTCCCCAGTTCGTGGACTGGCTACTGAGCAAGGTCCAACTCGTCGGGATCAAAGCACCCTCGCGAAGCGTCGGCTTCAGAATCTTCGAGTCGATGAACGACCGAGGCGCCCGACTCACCTCCGTCGACCTCCTCAAGAGCTACCTGCTCTCCAATGTCCGGGCCGGCGAGGAAGAACTGAACAAGCAGTGGCGCCACATGCTGGCCGAACTCACTGGAGTCCGCGGCGACTCGGACGCGCCTCGCGCCTTTCTCAGGGCGGCGCTCCTCGCACGCCACGCGGAGTTCCATGAAGGCGAGACGGCAGCCGCCGAATCCGACAGCGAATCAATCGACACCGCGCTGAACATCTGGGTACGCAGGAACGCACGCCGCATCGGGCTGCGCGGCCCGGACGACTACTTCCGATTCGTCGAGGACCTCATCGACCTGGCGCGTCACCACCGCACTTTCCTGAAGGCATGCAAACAGCCGTATGAGCAGCAAGGACTGGCCACCCTCTACTACAATGACACCAATGGCCTCACAGACCAGATGGCGCTGATCCTGGCGGCGATCCAACCCCATGAGATCGACACCACGGCGAAGGAGAAGGCTGCGCTGGTGGCCAATTTCCTCGATCTGCTCTTCGTGGACCGCGCCGTGCGGGACGAGCCTTTGCTCACCAAGGACTTCGAGCCCCTCTTGCACCGGCTGATTCCTCGGTTGCGCGCCTGCCGAACCACAATGGACGTATCGGAACTGCTGTCCAGCGAGCTGCCGCCGCCGGACTCGTTCGCGGCGGTGGAGACGTTCGGCATGCGGGGCAACAACAAAGCACAAGTGCGTTACCTGCTCGCTCGGCTGACAACCTACGTGGAGACCGGCTGCGAGCGCCGTGCCGACATCACGGACTACCTGAGCCCCGACCGAACGTGGCAGATTGAGCACTTGTACGCGAACCACCCCAAGCGCCATGCCAGTGACAATATCGACGAGGTCACCTTCCGCGCCTGGCGCAACCGGCTCGGCGTCCTCGTCCTGCTGACCGCGTCGGACAACGCCAGCTACGGCGACCTGCCGCTCGCCGAGAAGACGCAACGCCTGTACGCGCGGCAGAACGTCCTCACCGCCGTTCTGTCCCCCGGCTACCGCAGGAACGCCACAGCCGTGAAAAGGTTCGTCGAGGCGAACCCGGCAATCGCGTCGTCGTTCCGTGAATTCGGTGGTTCGGGCATGGCGGAAGTCGTGCGCGTACGCGGCATGCTGTACCGACGGCTGTGCGAGCGAATCTGGGACCCCGAGGCCCTCGGCTTCCAACGCACGCCGCCGACGGAGGCCGACGGCGCCCCGCACTCCCCGACTGCGCAGCCTTCTGCTCCGCACATGGCACGCCCCCGCCTCAAGACACAGCTCGCCCATCTGATGCGGTGCGGCGTACTGCCGCCGGGGACACGCCTCGAAGCGAGCCACCGAGGACGCACACACGTGGCGGTGGTCGACGGCGACGGCTACCTGACGCTGGAGAGCGGCGACCGCTATTCCACCGGCGACGAGGCAGGCATGGTCGTACGTGGCACAAAGCAGTGCTCGGGCATGGCGTTCTGGCACGTCGCGACCCCGGACGGCGCCCGGCGGTCTTTACGAGAGGTCCGTGCACAAGCCCAGAGTGATGGCCTACTCAACGGGTCCCGACGCCGTTGAGCCGCACCGCGACTCCGTTGTATGTGGTCTCTGGCGTGGGCGGAGTCGTGAAACGGGCGTTGACCAAGTAGAGGCGATTCCCGAAACGGGCCGCCGTGGAGGGTACATCGAACCGGGGGTCGGTGATGAGGCGGACCAGTGTGGCCGTCGTCTCCTCGGCGTCCAGGCGCAGCACCGCGATGCGGTTGAGTCGGTTCTGGACCACGTACAGGAGGGGGCCGACTCGCAGCAGTCCATCGCCGTTCACGACGTCCGGCAGACCGACGATGTCGACGAGTGTGGCGTGCCCCGTCCCGGTGTCCACCCGGTACAGGCGGCCCTGGGCCGAGCTGACGACGATCAGGTCGCGGCCGTCTCCGGTGGCGACGAGGCCATTGGCGTTGTTGGCGTCGGGGACGAGTTCCCAGTCGCCGCGCAGCTTGAGTCGCCGGACGGCACCGCCCTTCAGCACGTAGAGGTAGCTGTCACGCGAATCCGTGAACCACGCGCCGCCACGGGTCAAGACGACATCATTGATGAAGTGGCCGGTGGTGGACGTGAATTGATGCGTGGCGACCAGCTTGCCCGTGCTGGTGTCGATCACGCGGGCGCTTCCTCCGCCGCCCCCGGCCACGTACAGCAGGCCCGCCTCGTCGACCTTCATGCCGAGCGACACCAGCCCCGCCCCTCCCGGCCACAGCACACCACCGCGTCCGGTGCGCAGATCGACGCGGAGGATCCGGCCGTCGACGCGTGAGCCCATGTACGCGTACGGGGCACGGCCGACAGCGATCCCCTCGGGCTGGAAACCGTTCGGTAGCGGGAACTCCACGGGCCAGGAGGCCGCCTCGGCGCTGCCTGCCTGCATGGCAGTGGCGATGACGGCTGCCGCGGCGGCGGTCAGTACGGTGCGGCGGGGTGGCGTGCGAGCGGATTCGACCATGACGTACCTCCGTCGGTTGGGACGGTAGGCAGCATCGCATTCACGGGTTCTCCACAACAGACCACGCACCAATGCACGCCCCGTTTCAGCCTCTCCCCCGGGGTCACAGCCCCGCGATCCTGTTCCACCGCTTCGAGAACTCCGTCCGCTCCGACGCCCTGATGTCCCGGGCGATCGCCAGCCGGGAGCGCATCCGGTCGTCGGGGAAGATCAGCGGGTCCTCGGCGAGTTCGGCGGTCTCCTTGTCCTTGGAGGAGGCGAGGACGTCGCGCGCCGCCGGCACCGGGCAGACGTAGTTGACCCAGGCCGCCAACTCCGCGGCGACCTCCGGCTCGTAGTAGTAGTCGATCAGGCGCTCGGCGTTGGCCTTGTGGTCCGCGAGGTTGGGGATCATCAGGGATTCCGCCCAGAGCTCGGCGCCCTCCTCCGGGACGACGAACTCGATGTCCGGGTTGTCGGCCTGGAGCTGGATGATGTCGCCGCTGTACGCCTGGCAGGCCAGGACGTCGCCGCTGGAGAGGTCCTTGATGTAGTCATTGCCGGTGAAGCGGCGGATGTGCTTCGCCTTCACCAACTTCTCGACCTGGTCGCAGACCTTGTCGAAGTCGGCGCCCGTCCACTTGGTGATGTCGACGCCGTTGCCCTGCATGAGGAGCGCGAAGGACTCGTCGAGGCCGGAGAGGAGGGTGACGCGGCCCGCCAGGTCCTTGGCCCACAGGTCGGAGACGTGCTTGATCTCGCGGCCCAGCTTCCGCTTGTTGTACGCGATGCCGGTGATGCCGGACTGCCACGGCACGGTGTACTTGCGGCCCGGGTCGAAGGCG
Source organism: Streptomyces sp. NPDC059897 (assembly GCF_042730865.1). Taxonomy (NCBI): domain Bacteria; kingdom Bacillati; phylum Actinomycetota; class Actinomycetes; order Kitasatosporales; family Streptomycetaceae; genus Streptomyces; species Streptomyces sp. NPDC059897. The sequence goes on from NZ_JBHWKQ010000013.1 coordinate 93,360, forward strand.
GGGGAACGCAGCAGCGGGTCGAGGTACTTGGTGACGTTCGGCTGGTGGGCGCGGTCCATCTCCTGGACCCAGCCGAGCCGCACGAAGCGCGAGCACATCCAGTCGGAGATGACGATGAGGTCGCGGTCGGTCTTCTGGTGGTTCATCAGCGACGGGCTGATCTTGCCGAAGAACTCGTCGTTGTCGTTGATCTCTTCGGTGTACTTGACCTGGATCCCGGTCTGCTTCTCGAACGCGTCGAGGCTGGGCCGCTTCGACGGATTGTCGTCGTCGACGTCGATGTAGAGAGGCCAGTTGGCCCAGGTGAGCCGCTTGTCGGCGGAGAGGTCCTTGGCGCCGCGGTCCCCCGGCGAGACGTACGCCGCGGGCACCCCGCAGCCGGCGACGAGGCCGCCGACCGTCGCGGCCGCGGCACCACCGCCCAGGGCGCGCAGCAGGGAACGACGGGTGACCTGGGGAGTTATCGGATTCGCTCGCACGAACTCAGCCTCTCTCCGGGCGACTTGGCGCCACAATGGACGCTGCGTCGAGCGCCGCGGTCCGGGGCCGACACCTTGTCGATCCTCCACTCATCCGACGGCGTCCGCGACGGCCCGCAGATACCGCCCGGTCACCCACTTCTGCACGCCCCGCGCCACAGGCCCGCCGAGCCGCGCGTACCAGCGCCCCGGCCGCGAGAACGCCCGGATCCGGAACCACACGGCCCCGTCCGCCGCCCGCTCGACGAGGAACGCCTCCTCGCCGCACTCCGGATGCCCCGGCAGCGTCCCGTAGGCGAATCCGACGCGCGACGGCTCGCGCAGGACCCGGACCACCCGGCAGGGAATGCGCAGGAACGGCGCCCGCAGGACGACGTCCGCGCCCTCCCGGACATCTGCGCCGGGCGTCACCCGGAGCCCGGCCCCGCGCTGCGCGCCCCACGCGAGAACCGCCGCGCCGGCCCGCTCGAAGCATTCCTGCCCCGAGCCGAGCCGGACACGGCGGTCCATGTGGGCGTACCCCGGCGGCAGTTCACCCGCCGCCAGGGTCGCGCCGACCTCGCCGTACGTGAGGTTCACGCGTCCAGCGACGTCATCACGTGCTTGATCCGCGTGTAGTCGTCGAAGCCGTACGCCGACAGGTCCTTGCCGTAGCCGGACTTCTTGAAGCCGCCGTGCGGCATCTCGGCGACGAGCGGGATGTGGGTGTTGATCCACACGCAGCCGAAGTCGAGGACCTTGGACATCCGCATCGCGCGGCCGTGGTCCTTCGTCCAGACCGAGGAGGCCAGCGCGTACTCGACGCCGTTGGCGTAGGACACCGCCTGGTCCTCGTCCGTGAAGGACTGGACCGTGATGACCGGGCCGAAGACCTCGTTCTGGATGATCTCGTCGTCCTGCTTGAGGCCCGAGACGACGGTCGGGGCGTAGAAGTAGCCCTGCTCGCCGACCCGGTGGCCGCCGGCCTCGACCTTGGCGTGCGCCGGGAGGCGGTCGATGAAGCCGGTGACCTGCTTCAGCTGGTTGGCGTTGTTCAGCGGGCCGTAGAGCACGTCCTCGTCGTCGGCCGCGCCGGTCTTCGTCTCGGCGGCGATCTTCGCGAGAGCGGTGACGAACTCGTCGTGCACCGACTCGTGGACGAGCACGCGGGTGGCCGCGGTGCAGTCCTGGCCCGCGTTGAAGTACCCGGCCTCGGCGATGCCCTCGGCGGCCTTGGCGAGGTCGGCGTCCTCGAAGACGACGACCGGGGCCTTGCCGCCGAGCTCCAGGTGGACCCGCTTGAGGTCCTTGGCGGCGGACTCGGCGACCTGCATGCCGGCGCGCACGGAGCCGGTGATGGAGGCCATCGCGGGGGTCTTGTGCTCGACCATCGCGCGGCCGGTGTCGCGGTCGCCGCACACCACGTTGAAGACGCCCTTGGGCACGATGGAGCCGATGATCTCGGCCATCAGGACCGTGGAGGCCGGGGTGGTGTCGGACGGCTTGAGCACGACCGTGTTGCCCGCGGCGAGCGCCGGGGCGAACTTCCACACGCCCATCATCATCGGGTAGTTCCACGGCGCGACCTGCGCGCAGACGCCGATCGGCTCGCGGCGCACGAAGGAGGTCAGGCCCTCCATGTACTCGCCGCCGGAGCGCCCCTCGAGCATGCGCGCGGCGCCCGCGAAGAAGCGGATCTGGTCGAGCATCATCGGGATCTCTTCGCTGCGGGTGAGCCCGAGGGGCTTGCCGCAGTTCTCCGACTCGACGGCGATGAGCTCCTCGGCCCGCTCCTCGAACGCGTCCGCGATCTTGAGGAGGTACTTCTGGCGCTCGCCGGGTACCAGGTCGCGCCAGGCCGGGAACGCGGCCTCGGCGGCGGCCATCGCGGCGTCGACGTCGGCCTGCCCGGACAGCGGCGCGGTCGCGTACGCCTCGCCCGTGGCGGGGTTGACCACCTCGGTGGTCCGTCCGTCGGCGGCGTCCTTGAACTCACCGTCGATGTAGTTGCGCAGACGACGCAGCTCACTCGTGCTCACTGCCGGCCCTCCTGACTGTTCGCTGTCCAAAGATTGAGACGCCCACCCTAGACCGACGACCGACGTTTTCGACACCCCCCACCCCCACTGAACTACGGAATCCGTGACCCCAGAGCCCGCAGACAACGAATTTCATCGCTCTGGGCTTGCGAAACCGAGGAGTCCTCGTGCACAGTGAAGCCGTGGCCAGTCGTAGCGCAGACCCCAAGGGACCCAGTTCGAGGAACGGCAGCAATCCGCCGCTCGACTCCGTCTCCCTCGCCATCATCGAGCAGCTTCAAGAAGACGGCAGGCGCCCGTACGCCGCCATCGGAAAGGCCGTCGGCCTCTCCGAGGCGGCCGTGCGCCAGCGCGTCCAGAAACTGCTCGATCAGGGCGTGATGCAGATCGTCGCCGTCACCGACCCGCTCACCGTGGGCTTCCGGCGGCAGGCGATGGTCGGCATCAACGTCGAGGGCGATCTGGATCCCGTGGCGGACGCGCTCACCGACATGCCGGAGTGCGAGTACGTCGTGATGACCGCGGGCTCGTTCGACCTGATGGTGGAGATCGTCTGCGAGGACGACGACCACCTTCTGGAGGTCATCAACCGACGCATCCGGGCCCTCCCCGGCGTGCGCTCCACCGAGAGCTTCGTCTACCTGAAGCTCAAGAAGCAGACCTACATGTGGGGAACCCGATAGCCGTGAGCAAGGACCTCAGCCGAACCGCGTACGACCACCTGTGGATGCACTTCACCCGCATGTCGTCGTACGAGAACGCGCCCGTTCCCACCATCGTGCGTGGCGAGGGCACCTACATCTACGACGACAAGGGCCAGAAGTACCTGGACGGCCTCTCCGGCCTGTTCGTGGTCCAGGCCGGTCACGGCCGCCAGGAGCTCGCCGAGGTCGCCGCCAAGCAGGCGGCCGAGCTGGCGTTCTTCCCGATCTGGTCGTACGCCCACCCCAAGGCCGTGGAGCTGGCCGAGCGCCTGGCCCACCACGCTCCGGGCGACCTCAACAAGGTCTTCTTCACCACCGGTGGCGGCGAGGCCGTCGAGACCGCGTGGAAGCTGGCGAAGCAGTACCACAAGCTCAACGGCAACCACACGAAGTACAAGGTCATCTCCCGCGCGGTCGCCTACCACGGCACCCCGCAGGGCGCCCTGTCCATCACGGGTCTGCCGGCCCTCAAGGCCCCCTTCGAGCCGCTCGTCCCGGGCGCGCACAAGGTGCCGAACACGAACATCTACCGCGCCCCGATCCACGGCGACGACCCGGAGGCCTTCGGCCGCTGGGCCGCCGACCAGATCGAGCAGGAGATCCTGTTCGAGGGCCCGGAGACGGTCGCGGCCGTCTTCCTTGAGCCGGTGCAGAACGCCGGCGGCTGCTTCCCGCCGCCGCCCGGGTACTTCCAGCGCGTGCGCGAGATCTGCGACAAGTACGACGTGCTGCTCGTCTCCGACGAGGTCATCTGCGCCTTCGGCCGCCTCGGCACGATGTTCGCCTGTGACAAGTTCGGCTACGTCCCGGACATCATCACCTGCGCCAAGGGCATGACGTCCGGCTACTCCCCGATCGGCGCGGCCATCGTGTCCGACCGGATCGCCGAGCCGTTCTACAAGGGCGACAACACGTTCCTGCACGGCTACACCTTCGGTGGTCACCCGGTGTCCGCCGCGGTGGGTCTCGCCAACCTCGACATCTTCGAGCGCGAGGGCCTCAACCAGCACGTGCTCGACAACGAGGCGAACTTCCTCAACACGCTGCAGAAGCTGAACGACCTGCCGATCGTCGGCGACGTCCGCGGCAACGGCTTCTTCTACGGCATCGAGCTCGTGAAGGACAAGGCCACCAAGGAGACCTTCACGGACGAGGAGTCGGAGCGCGTGCTCTACGGCTTCGTCTCGAAGAAGCTCTTCGAGTACGGCCTGTACTGCCGCGCCGACGACCGTGGTGACCCGGTCATCCAGCTCTCGCCGCCGCTGATCTCCGACCAGGCGACGTTCGACGAGATCGAAGGGATCATCCGACAGGTCCTCACGGAGGCCTGGTCGAAGATCTGATCAAGGTCTGAGCCAGGGGTGGCCACGGACCGCCAACTGGCTTGACGCACGGCCCGGTTGCACCCATCCGAGTGAGATGGGAGGCAACCGGGCCGTGCCCTTCTCCAGCCCGCGCCCGCGCGTCCATACGGTGCCCAGTGACCGATCGGCCCCGCCTTCGTTCCCCCTATCGGGGGACGGCAACTGATCAGAACCGAGGTGTACGTCATGGTGGCCCCGCCGGACAACGACGTGCTGTGGGCGCGTGCCCTGCACTATGCGCACAGCGGATCGGGCAACGGACCGGAGGGCGCGCCCCCCGCGCTCACCGGTGTCTCTCTCGGTGTCCGCGAGGGCGAGATCCTCGCCGTCACCGGGCCGCGCGGCAGCGGGAAGACGACGCTGCTGCGCTGCCTCTCCGGTCAGCTCCTGCCGCAGCAGGGCGAGGTGTGGTTCAACAGCACGCCCGTCCACACGATGGGCCCCCTGGTGCGCGAACGGCTGCGCCGCGACCGGTTCGGCTGGATCGACCCGGAGCCCGTCCTCGTGCCCGAGCTGAACGTGTGGGAGAACACCGCGCTCCCCCTGATGCTGCGCGGCACCCCCCGCCGCCCCGCCAAGACCGCCGCCCACGAGTGGCTGGACCGGCTCGACGTGGGCCGCCTCGCCCGCAAGCGCCCGCACGCCCTGTCCGTCGCCGAGCGCCAGCGCGTGGCCATCGCCCGCGCCCTCGCGCACGCCCCGCACGTGGTGTTCGCCGACGAGCCGACCGCGACCCTGCACCGCGCCGACAGCGCCCACATCCTGCGCACGCTCACCGCAGCGGCCCGCTCGCACGACATCACGGTCGTCCTCGCGACCCACGACTCCGCGGTGGGCGCGCTCGCCGACCGCACGGAGTCGCTGCTCGACGGGCGCCGCGTGCACACCGTGCCGCTGCCCGAGAAGGCCTCCGAAGGGGAGGGCCGCACCGCGTGCTCGCTCTCCGTCTAGCGCGCGGCGCGCACCCACTGGTCCAGTTGCGCAGACTCCTCGTCGCCGCCGCGTCGGCCGGCACCGGCTTTCTGCTCCTGAGCACGCTCGGCCACGCGCTCGGGCACCCCGAGACCGCGGCGAACTCGGTGCTGCGCCTCGCGTGGTGCGCGCTGCCGCTCGCCGCGACGGTGTACTTCGCGGTCGCCGTGGCCCGCTCCGACCCCGGCACGCAGCCGCGCGCGGGCCTGTCCGCCGTGGGCCTCGGACCGGCCCGCCTCACCCTGCTCGCCGCGATCTCCACGGCCATCGCCTGCACGCTCGGCTCGATGCTGGCGCTGCTGTTCTTCCTGCATCTGCGGGGTGACCTGTCCGGCCTCCCGTTCGACGGCGCGGCCCGCGAGCTGCTCGCCGCGGACCGGCCCCTGCCGCTCGCCGCCACGCTCACCCTGCTGACGTGGGTGCCGCTCGCGGCCTCCGCGGCTTGCGCCCTCGCGCTGCGCCCGCGCCTCGCGCACCCGGTCAAGGACACCGCCGAACCCCAGGAGCCGGCGTCCGCCCCGACCGGCCTGCCGTGGGGCTTCGCGCTGCTCGCGGCGGGCCTCGCCGTGGAGACGTACGCGGCGGGCGTGCGCGGCGCCGCGGGCTCCCGGCTCCCGGGCGGTCTCACCGGCAGCCCCACGGGCGTGCTCGCCGGGTGGACGCTGACCGCGCTCGGCCTGGCGCTCGCCGGTCCCGGGCTCACGTACCTGTGCGGGCGCGCGCTGCAGTCCGTACGCCCCTCGGCGGTGCGGCTGCTCGCCGGCCGGGTGCTCCAGGAGGAGGCGCGGCGCATCGGGCGCCCGCTCGGCGTGGTGTGCGCGGTGGCGTCGGGCCTGTACGCGGCGGGCGTCGTGTACGGGGAGCGGGCGGCCGGCGTCGGACCGCTGGCCACGCTCGGCGCGTTGCTCGTCGTCGGTTGCGCCGTGGCGACGCTGGTGACGGCGTCCTTCGAGGCCCGCCAGGCGCGGCGGCACACGACGGAGGCGCTGCTGCGGATCGGCGCCCCCGCCACGGCGCTGCGCGGGGCGGTGGCGCTCAGGGCGTGCGCCCTGCTGGCCGTTTTCGGGCCGCTGACCTGGCTCGTCGCAGAACTTTCGGCGGCTCCGCTGACGGCGCGATGAGTTTTGACGACACTGGCCGTCTACATGTTCGTACGCACCACACCACTTCATTGGCTTCACTTCTCCGAGAAGGCGACGGACACATCATGAGCGAGTACCAGCAGATGATCTTCGTGAACCTGGCCGTGAACGACGTGACGGCGTCCACCAAGTTCTTCACGGAGCTGGGGTACGAGCGCAACGCCCAGTTCTCGGACGACTCCACCAGCTCCATCGTGATCAGCGAGCAGATCGTGGTCATGCTGCTCACGAAGGAGAAGTACGCGGGCTTCACCAAGAAGACGATCATCGACTCGAAGAGCAGCAGCGAGGTGCTCATCGCGCTGAGCGCCGAGAGCCGCGAGAAGGTGGATGAGCTCGTGGACCGGGCGATCGCCGCGGGCGGCACCGAGACCGGCGAGAAGCAGGACCACGGCTTCATGTACGGGCGGGCCTTCGACGACCTCGACGGGCACACCTTCGAGGTCATGTGGATGGACCCGTCGGTCGTCGAGGGCTGACCAACGACCCGGCGCCCGCCCGTGCTTAGCATGGGCGGGTGCCGACTCCAGAACGTTCCACCGAACCGTCCGTTCCTGCCACCACCTCCGACCGCGAGATCGAGACGCTCGCGGAGTTCGACGAGGTGGTGGCCGCGCGCGGCACGCTGACCGGGCACCGGGTGCAGGCCGTCGACCTGACCGGCCGCACCGAGCACCTGCGCAGCGCCGAGGTCGAGGGCGCCATATTCCTCGGCTGCCCCATGGACCCGCAGGCCGCCACCGAGGTCAGAGCGCGCGGCGCGCTGGTCTTCCCGCCGGTCCCCGGCCTCCCCTTCGACCCGTACCGGGGCCGCCTCTACGCCCCCGCCGAACTCTTCGAGGGCCTGTCCTCCGAGGGCGGCTACGCGGCGACTCCCGACGCCCGCGCCTACGAGTGGTTCCAGCGCACCAAGGCCGACGGCGACGTGTTCGCGTCGATGCTGCGCTCCGTGCACGACGACTCCGTGTCCGACGCGCTCGACGAACTCCTCGTCGGGGCCCGGGTGGTGGGCGTCATGGGCGGTCACGCGATGGCGCGCGGCACGGACGCGTACGAGGGCGCTGCCCGGCTCGGCCGGACGCTGGCCCGCACGGGATTCACGGTGGCGACGGGCGGCGGGCCCGGCGCGATGGAGGCCGCGAACCTGGGCGCGTACGCGGCGCCGTTCGCCGACTCCATGCTCGACGACGCGCTCCAACTCCTCGCCAAGTCACCGTCCTTCACCCCGTCGATCACCGACTGGGCGGAGGCCGCCTTCGCCGTGCGCGAGCGCTGGCCGGACGGCGGCCCCTCCGTGGGCATCCCCACCTGGTTCTACGGGCACGAGCCGCCGAACGCGTTCGCCGAGCACATCGCCAAGTATTTCGCCAACGCCACCCGCGAGGACGGCCTGCTGGCCCGCTCCAACGCGGGCGTGATCTTCCTGCCGGGCGCGGCGGGCACGGTGCAGGAGATCTTCGACAACGCCACGCCCAACTACTACGAGTCACGCGGCGAACCGACCCCGATGGTCCTGGTCGACCGTGCCCACTGGACCGAGCGCCTTCCCACCTGGCCGTTGCTCCAGGCGCTCGCCCGTGAGCGGTCCATGGAGGACCGGATCGCGTTGGTGGACACCGTCGAGGAGGCGGGCGAGGCGATCAAGCGGCTCGGCTGAGGCCCTGGCTGTGCTGTTCGGGCACGTTGGGTCAAGCGGGGGTCAAGAGTGGCCGGTGGGGCGCTTCGTGTATTGACCGTGCGTCACGGTCACCGATAAACCATCGGTGACCGTGGGGGTGTTGAGCTTCGAGGTGCGTTCGCGCCGCGCCGCACCCCTTCTCTTCCCCGTACATGTGAAGGACAGCTGTGTCCGTAGCCCCCCGCATATCTCAGCGCATCTCCTCCTCCAGAGCGGCCCGCTTCGCCGGCGTGGCCGCCGCCGCGACGGCCCTGACGCTCGGCGTCACGGGCACCGCGTCGGCGTGCGACATCAGCGAGTTCACCGCCAAGGCCGTCTGCGAAGGACAGCAGGGTGTCATCTCCGTGACCGACGTGGACGCGTCCGGCACCCCGGCGACCGTCACGGTCTTCCGGACGTCCGGCGGCTCCGAGGAACAGGTCGGCTCGCAGGTCGTGAAGGGCTCCAAGGAGGGCGTCACGATCACGTTCAAGGAGGACTGGAAGCCGGGCGCGACGTACCGCGTCCACGTGAAGACCGACCGCTTCAATGTCGACGACGACATCAAGGGAGGCGTCACCGCCCCGGCCACGGCGTGCGCCACGGAGAAGCCGTCGACGCCTCCGACGTCCGCGGCGCCCAGCACCTCGGCCCCGGCCGAGAAGCCCGCACCCTCCACGAGTGCCCCCGCGGCGGCCCCGGCGCCGAGCAGCTCGGCCTCCCCGGCCGGTGGTTCGGACCTCGCCGAGACCGGAGCGAGCAGCAACACCCCGGTGATCGCCGGTATCGCGGCCCTTCTGGTCGTCGCGGGCGGCGGCGTGGTCTTCGCGCTCCGCCGCAAGGGCTCGGCGCAGAAGTAGGCCTGGAGCGGGCGCCGTTGGACGGCTCAGTCGGCCTTCGGCTCAGTCGGCCGCCGGTCCGGCCGGTCTCCGGCTCAGCCGTTGTCCGCGGCGGCGCCCGCCCCCAGCACCACGATCTCCGCCGCGTCGAAGGCGACCCCGACCTCGTCCCCCGGCTCCGGCGCCTCGCGCAGCGCGCAGGCCGCTTCCAGGCGGGGCGCGTCCCTCGGCTGCAAGTGCAGCGCGACGTGCGTGCCACGGAAGGTACGTGCGGTTACGGCGCAGGTCAGCTGGGCCTCGGCGGCCGGGACGAGGCGTACGCCCGCGGGCCGTACGAGGAGCTTGCGGTCCCCCTGCTCCGACCCCTCGGGCACCGGCACCTTGCCCCACGGCGTGTCCGCGACCGCCCCGGTCACCGACGCCTCGACCACGTTGTCGAAGCCGAGGAACCGCGCCACGAACTCGTCCGCCGGATGCTGCCACACCTCAAGAGGCGTACCGGTCTGGGCGATCCGCCCGTCCCGCATCACCACGACCCGGTCGGCGAGCGCGAAGGCCTCGCCCTGGTCGTGCGTGACGGCGAGCACGGTCGTCCCCAACTCGCCGAAGAGTTCCCGCAGTTCGACGACGAGCCGCTCACGGAGCGAACGGTCGAGCTGCCCCAGCGGTTCGTCCAGCATCAGCAGGCGCGGTCGCGGCGCGAGCGCCCGCGCGAGCGCGACCCGCTGCTGCTCCCCGCCGGACAGCGCGCCGACCGCCCGCCGCTCGGCGCCGGGCAGCCCGACGAGCCCCAGCAACTCCCGTACGCGGTCCGCCTGTTCGGCCTTGCCTGCCCCGTGCATCCGCAGCCCGAAGGCGACGTTCTGCCCCACGTCGCGCTGCGGGAACAGCTGGTGGTCCTGGAACATCAGGCCGACGCCCCGCTTGTGCGCGGGCACCCCGGCCTGGTCGGCGCCGCCGAGCAACACCCGCCCGCCGTCCAGGGGTTGCAGCCCGGCGACGGCCCTCAGCAGGGTCGACTTGCCGCTGCCGCTCGGCCCGAGCACGCACACGATCTCGTGCTCGGCGACCTCCAGGTCCACGTCGTCGAGCACGGCGCGCCCACCGAACCGTACGGTCGCGTCGTCCAGTTCCAGCAGCGACATCAGATCAGAACTCCCCGGTCGTGGCCTTGGCGGGCCGAATCCGTTCAAGGACGAGCAACGAGGCCGCGCAGACGACCATCAGCACGGTTGAAAGCGCCATCGCCTGCCCGTAGTTGAGGTCACCGGCGCGCCCGAGCAGCCGCGCCACGGCGACCGGCAGCGTCGGGTTGTCGGGCCGCGCGATGAACACGGTCGCCCCGAACTCGCCGAGCGACACGGCGAACGCGAACCCGGCCGCGACAAGCAGCGCCCGCCGCACCATCGGCAGGTCGACCTCCCGCCACGCCCGCAGCGGCGAGGCCCCGAGCACGGCGGCGGCCTCCCGCAGCCGCCCATCGACGGCCCGCAGCACCGGCAGCATCGTCCGCACCACGAACGGCACCCCGACGAGCGCCTGCGCGAGCGGCACCAGGATCCACGTCGACCGCAGATCGAGCGGCGGCTCGTCGAGCGTGATCAGGAACCCGAACCCGACGGTCACCGCGGACACCCCGAGCGGCAGCATCAGCAACGCGTCGAACCCGCGCACGAGCCGCCCGGCACGCCGGGTCAAGGCTGCGGCGGCGAGACCACCGATCACCACGGCGATGGCGGTGGCGGCGAGCGCGTACTCCAGCGAGTTCCAGATCGCCTCGATCGGCGGTACGAGGAAGGTCCCGCCGTCGGCGTCCGTGAGCGCCCGGTAGTACCCGAAGCCGTACCCGCCCGGAGCATCGAGCGACCGCTCGACGAGCACCCCGAGCGGCAGCACGACCAGCAGCGCGACGCACGCCAGCACACCACCCAGGAGCGCCCACTGCCCGGCCCCACGCGGCCTGCGCGCCGTGTGCGCGGCGTCGACGAGCCGCAGCGCGCTCTCCCGCCGTCGCACGCTCCAGGCGTGCACGCCGAGGATCAGCCCGACGGCGAGGAACTGCACGATGGTCAGCACGGCGGCGGTGGACAGATCGAAGATCTGCGCGGTCTGCCGATAGATCTCGACCTCGAGCGTCGAGAACCCCGGCCCGCCGAGAATCTGCACGACACCGAAGGACGTGAACGTAAACAGGAACACCATGAGCGCGGCGGCGGCGACAGCGGGCCCGAGCGCCGGCAGCGTCACCTTCCGCCACGCCGCGAACCGCGAGGCGCCGAGCATCCGCGCGGCCTCCTCCTGCCCGGGATCGAGCTGCGCCCACAGCCCGCCCACGGTCCGCACCACGACCGCGTAATTGAAGAAGACGTGCGCGAGCAGAATCGCCCACACCGTAGTGTCGAGCCGCACGCCCCACAGCTCGTCGAGCAGCCCGCCGTTCCCGACGAGCGCGAGGAACGCGGTACCGACGACGACGGTCGGCAGCACGAACGGCACGGTGACGACGGCCCGCAGCACCTGCTTGCCGGGGAACTCGAACCGCGCGAAGACATACGCCCCCGGCAGCGCGATCAGCAACGTCAGCGCGGTCGACGCGAGCGCCTGCCACACCGTGAACCACAGGACGTGCCGAATGTCGGACTGCCCGAGCACGTCGAACAGCCGCCCGAGCTCCCAGCCACCGTCGACGTGCAGCCCGCGCTCGACGATCGCGACGACCGGATAGGCGAAGAACAGCCCGAAGAACACGACGGGCAGGACCATGAGCCCGAGCCGCGCCGCGTTGCCTCGCTGTCTGGGGACTACTTCAGTACGAGCGAGGTCCACGACTTCACCCAGTCGTCCCGGTTGTCCGCGATCTTGCGCGGGCTCATGGTCTCGGGGTCGTCGATCTTCACCGCGTACTTGGTGTAGTCGGCGGGCGCGGTGGCGTTCTCGGTCACCGGGTCGACGAACATGTTGAGCGGCATGTCCTCCTGGAACTTCTTGGAGACCAGGAAGTCGAGCAGCACCTTGCCGCCCTTCTCGTTCTGCGCGCCGTTCAGCAGCCCCGCGAACTCGACCTGCTGGAAACACGTCCCCTTGGCGACGCCGACCGGCGAGGTCTTCGGCTGCGGATCGGCGTACACGGCCTCGGCGGGCGGCGAGGACGCGTAGGACACGACGAGCGGCCGGTCACCACCGGCCTTCTTGCCACCAGCGGACCCCGAGAACTCCTCGTTGTACGCCTGATCCCAGCCGTCCACGACCTTGAGCCCGTTGGCCTTCAGCTTCTTCCAGTACGGCTGCCAGCCGTCGTCGCCGTACTTCGCGGCGGTCCCGAGCAGGAAGCCGAGCCCTGGCGACGAGGTGGCCGCGTTCTCGGTGACGAGCAGGTTCTTGTAGGCCGGCTTGGCGAGATCGGCGAAGGACGAGGGCGGCGCGAGATCGTGCTTCTTGAAATACGCCTTGTCGTAATTGACACAGAGCGACCCGGTATCGACGGGGGTGACCCGCTCCTTCCCCTTGTCAAGCCGATACTCGCCCCGCACTTCATCGAGCCCCTTGGCCTGGTACGAGGCGAAGATCCCATTGTCGAGCGCTCGCGAGAGCAGGGTGTTGTCGACGCCGAAGAAGACGTCGCCCTGCGGGTTGTCCTTGGAGAGGATCGCCTTGTTGACGGCCTCGCCGGCGTCCCCGTCCTTGAGGACCTTGACCTTGTACCCGGAACTCTTCTCGAAGTCCTTGAGCACGCCCTTCGAAACGGCCCACGAATCATGGCTCACCAGGGTCACGGTCTTGGCATCCCCACCCGCGGCACCAGAGCCACTACCAGACGACCCACACGCGGAGAGGGCGACGAGCCCAAGCCCCACAGCCACGGAGACGTAGACGGTGGCGGCCGACGTGCGGGTCGGCCTGGCGGCCGACTGCTTCTTGCTCACTACTTCATTCCTCCTGGAGCTGACCAGGAGAAGACGCGGCCCTGCCCGGAACCCTTCCGTCGACGACGGCGGGGCTCCGGGCAGGGCGCAACAGCTTGAGTGGTGTCCGAACTTCCTACCCGGAATGACCCGGGCAAGGTCCAGAGGGTCTGCGGCCTGTCGACGCGATGCCGGCCGTGAAGCCTGCTGTCGGTTGCCGCACTCTCAGCGCTGTGGCGCTCCCCTGTCGGAATTACAGATGTAGTTGTCGTACTTACTGTGGCCAGGCTACCGCTCGGTGGCCGCCAGCTGTCCACAGGCTCCGTCGATCTCCTGGCCACGGGTGTCCCGGATGGTCACCGGAACGCCGTGCGCGGCGATGGCGTCGACGAAGGCCTTCTCGTCCTCGGGCCGCGAGGCGGTCCACTTCGAGCCCGGGGTCGGATTCAACGGAATCAGGTTCACATGCACCGGCTTCCCCTTGAGCATCCGCCCAAGCCGATCACCACGCCAGGCCTGGTCATTGATGTCCCGGATGAGGGCGTACTCGATGGAGAGCCGGCGCCCGGACTTCGCGGCGTACTCGAACCCGGAGTCGAGCACCTCCCGCACGTTCCACCGCGTATTGACGGGGACGAGGGTGTCACGCAGCTCGTCGTCCGGGGCGTGCAACGAGATCGCGAGCCGGCACTTCAGCCCCTCGTCGGTGAACCGGTTGATGGCGGGCACGAGCCCCACCGTCGACACGGTGATGCCGCGCTGGCTGAGCCCGAGCCCGTCCGGCTCCGGGTCGGTCAGCGCGCGGATGGCCTGGATGACGCGCTTGTAGTTGGCGAGCGGCTCGCCCATGCCCATGAAAACGATGTTGCTGAGCCGGGCGGGCCCCCCGGGAATCTCCCCGTCCCGGAGAGCCCTCATCCCATCAACAATCTGATGGACGATCTCCCCGGTCGACAGATTCCGGTCGAGCCCGGCCTGCCCCGTGGCACAGAACGGACAGTTCATCCCGCATCCGGCCTGCGACGAGATGCACATCGTCACGCGATCCGGATACCGCATCAGCACGGACTCGACGAGCGTCCCGTCGAACAGCTTCCACAGCGTCTTGCGCGTCGTGTCGTTGTCGGTCGACAGATGCCGCACGACGGTCATCAGCTCCGGCAGCAACGCCTCCCGCAGCTTCTCGCGCGACCCCGCGGGGATGTCGGTCCACTCCGCGGGGTCGTGCGCGAACCGCGCGAAGTAGTGCTGCGAGAGCTGCTTGGCGCGAAACGGCTTCTCACCGATCGCGGCAACAGCTTCCTTCCGCTCAGCAGGCGAAAGATCAGCAAGGTGCCGCGGCGGCTTCTTGGCTCCGCGGGGGGCGACGAACGTGAGTTCTCCGGGCTTAGGCATAGCGTTACCAGTGTCGCAGACGAATGGGGGTGACCTGGGGTCGTCGCGTGGGACCCCTGTCACTGGCGGTCGCCGTTGGCCGCTGCTTAGCGGCCTTGGGCGGTCCGTGGTGCGTCAGCCCTGTGTGGGTGTGGTGTCGCCGTCCGCTTGCCCCGTGCCCTCGGCCGCGCCTGTCTTCTCACGCATCTTGCGGATCAGCTCCGCCTTCTGGTCGGCCGCGCGGCGGCGGTCCAGGTTGCGGTGCGGGCCGTTGTTCTGCCGTTCGGCGCGGGACTGCTTCTTGCGCTGGCCGCCGCCCTGGCCCACTGGGTTGTTGATGTTCTTACTGTCGGTCACGGGTTCTCCCGGCGGTGATGTGTGAGGTGATCTGCGGATTCATCGGCGAGTAACAGGCAGCGGTCCCGCGAGCTGGCCTTTCGGTTCCTGGCGTCGGCCGGGCCTTCGGCACGACGTTTCCGTGGCCGACCTGGAGCGTATCGCGAAGATCGTGTCGTATTACCAGACACTGGGCGAGTTACCGGACACTGGGCGAGCGCACTCGGGGCTGATGTGCGGAAGGAGCGCTTCGGCTTCACACTCGCCGTGATCTCACCGATGGCGATCAAGCCTGCTGAATGCCGGATTCACCGTGTACATATCAGGACGCGGCGCAGTCTTCTCCTGCTTCGCACGTCGACTGACAAGTTGGACGTTCCGGCGTCCACGCAAGGGAGACTTTCATGCGTACGCGCACCGCCGCAGTCTCTGCCGCTCTGGTCGTGTGTGCTGTGTTGGGCTCGGCGGCCTGCTCAGCTTCCTCCGACAGCGTCCCGTCGTCCGGCAGCTCGACGCCGGCCGAGAAGAAGTCGAATCGGCATCAGTCGGGCAAGGGCAAGCCCGAGGTTGGTCCTTCCAAGTGCGCCACCTCCGCCGACAAGATGCCCAAGGGGTGCGAGGTCGACGTTGATGTCTCGGAGATCTCCGAGGGCACGCCTGCCGCAGAAGGGCCGTCGACGCAGCCGGCCAAGTGACGCTCTCTTGAGGGGGCCAAACACGAGCAGCCCCCTACCGGCGACAGAGTCGTCGGTAGGGGGCTGCTCGATGGGTGGAGCTCAGCAAGCCGCTCTCCGGCCTCAGGCGGGCCGGGCCGTGTCGCAGAGCTCGACGCGTGCCCCGGGCACCCGCGGCATCAGGGAGCCGAAGGCGTCCGGATTGCCGCGATGTCGAACTGGAGGCGGACCTTTTCGCTGACCATGTTGCCGCCCTGGGCCAGGCGGGCGTTGTACGTGAGGCCCCAGTCGGTGCGGTTGATGGTGGTGGTGCCGTCGAAGCCGACGCGTTCGTCGCCGAAGGCATCCGTGACGAAGCCGATGTAGGTGAGTTCGAGGACGACGGGGCGGGCGACGCCCTTGATGGTGAGGTCGCCGTGCATCCGGTAGACATCGTCGCCCGCCAGTTCCACGGCGGTGCTCTTGAAGGTCATCCGCGGAAACTGGGAGGCGTCCAGGAAGTCCCGGCCCATCACGTGGGCGTCCCGCTGCTCGACACCGGTGTCGACGCTCGCCGTGGCGAGGACGAGCTCGGCGGAGGAGCGCGACGGGTCGGAGCCGTCGAAGTAGAGGCGGCTCTGGTACTCCGAGAAGGCGCCGCGCACGGTCGTCACCATGGCGTGCCGGACGGAGAACCCGATCCTGCTGTGTGCGGGGTCGACCATCCAGGAGCCGGTGAGCGCCGACATGGAGGGGTCGTGGCCGGCCGGATCGAGTACTGCGGTGCCGGCGGCCCCCGGAGCAGCGGATCCCTCTGCACGCCGGGATGAGAAGCTGCGACCGAAAATGTTCATGAGGCCTGTTGTTACTTCAGCGTAAAGAACGCACGCAAGCCCCCCTCAACGAACCCGACCACCTTCGTGAACAGGTCTTCACAAGTCTCGCGGGGCCATATACGAAGAGCCCCCGTCCGGTTACGGACAGGGGCTCTCACGTGGGGTTCTTCAGGAACCGACGAACAGCACCAGAAGCAGCCATACGACCGGAGCCGTCGGCAGCAGGGAGTCGAGGCGGTCCATGATTCCGCCGTGCCCCGGCAGCAGCGTCCCCATGTCCTTGATCCCGAGGTCCCGCTTGATCATGGACTCGCCGAGGTCACCGAGGGTCGCGCTGGCCGCGACGAGCGCGCCCATGACGAGGCCCTGCCACCACGTGCCGTCGTCCACCAGGAACTGCATGCACAGCACGCCCGCCACCATGGCGAAGGAGACGGCGCCCAGCAGGCCCTCGCGGGTCTTGCCGGGGCTGATGCGCGGCGCGAGCTTGTGCTTGCCGAAGCGCCAGCCGACCGCGTACGCCCCGGTGTCGCTGACGACCGTCAGGATCAGGAACGTGAGCACGCGCCACGCCCCGTCGTCCGCGGTGAGCATCATCGCCACGAAGGTCGCGAGGAACGGCACGTAGAAGGCCGCGAAGACCCCCGCCGTGACGTCCTTCAGGTATCCCTCGGGCGGCTCCGTCATCCGCCACACGAGGACGGCGAGCGCGGTCAGCGCCATCGCCACCCAGGCGCCCTCCGCACCGCGCACGTACCCGGCCACCACCATGGCCGCGCCGCCGACGGCGAGCGGCACGAGCGGCGCCCTGATGCCCTTGCGCTCCTCGAGCCGCGAGGTCAGCTCCCACAGGCCGACGACGACGGCGACCGCGATGACGCCGACGAACACGGCCTTGACGATGAAGAGCGAAGCGATGATCACCGCACCGAGCCCGACACCGACGCCTATGGCCGCCCCGAGGTCCCGGCCCGCGCTCTTCTTCTTGCGCGGTTCGGTCCGCGAGGACCCCGTGGACCCGGCGGCCTCCGCGGGCCGCGAGGACCCGTCGGCCGGCTCCGGCTGCCGAGGCGTCTCGTCGCGGAACAGGGGACCACTCAGCCGAGCGGTCCCCCGGTCGTCCTGGTCGTCGCCCCTTCCGTCACCAGAAGGCGTATCAGGCATATCGGGCACGATGGGCATGGGCCGAGTCTCATCGACCGCGTGCCGTTCGTACGCGGGACCCGCCGGAGCGCGTCCGTGGTCGTACGACGGTCCTTGGTTGTACGACGGCCCTTGGCCGTACGCCGGCACCTGCCCGTACGCGGGCCCCTGACCAGGGGCGGACCCATGGCCGTCGGTCGGGCCCCACTGTCCGGGCCCGGTCGGCGCACCCCAGGAAGAGTCGTTCACGGATTCCTCGAACCTCGATCTTCCGCGCTCGCTCAGACTTCGAGCAGCTCGGCTTCCTTGTGCTTGAGCAGCTCGTCCACCTGGGCCACGTACTTCGTGGTGGTGTCGTCCAGTTCCTTCTCGCCGCGGCGGCCCTCGTCCTCGCCGATGTCGCCGTCCTTGATCGCCTTGTCGATCGTGTCCTTGGCCTTGCGGCGCACGGAGCGGATCGAGACCTTGGCGTCCTCGGCCTTGGCCTTGGCGACCTTGATGTACTCCTTGCGGCGCTCCTCGGTCAGCTCCGGGAAGACCACCCGGATGATGCTGCCGTCATTGCTCGGGTTGACGCCGAGGTCGGAGTCGCGGATCGCCTGCTCGATGTTGCGCAGCGCGCTCTTGTCGAACGGGGTCACCACGGCCATCCGCGGCTCGGGCACCGAGAACGAGGCCAGCTGGTTGATCGGCGTCAGCGCGCCGTAGTAGTCGGCCACGATCTTGTTGAACATCGCCGGGTGCGCACGTCCCGTGCGGATCGCGGCGAAGTCCTCCTTGGCGACGACGACGGCCTTCTCCATCTTCTCCTCGGCCTCGAGGAGGGTCTCTTCGATCACCACTTGCTCCTGCGTGTCTTGAGTGAGGCCCGGCCGGGCACGGGGGCGCGGTCGGCTGCGTCGCGTGTCTTTCCTGCACGGTGTCCGACCGGCAGGACATTGTCCATCCCTCGGGGAACCTTCGAGGACACGGGGTTCCCGGGGCTCCCAGGGGGACGGGAGGGTGTCAGGCGCGGGTGCCCTGTTCGCCTACGAGGGTCCCGATCTTCTCACCCTTGACGGCACGGGCGATATTGCCCGACGTGATGAGCTCGAAGACGAGGATGGGCAGCTTGTTGTCGCGGCACAGGGTGATCGCGGTCATGTCGGCGACCTTCAGGTCCCGGGTGATGACCTCGCCGTAGCTGAGCCCGTCGAACTTCACGGCCTCGGGGTTGGTCTTCGGGTCCGAGTCGTAGACGCCGTCGACACCGTTCTTGCCCATGAGCAGGGCCTCGGCGTCGATCTCCAGGGCGCGCTGCGCGGCGGTGGTGTCGGTGGAGAAGTACGGCATGCCCATGCCGGCGCCGAAGATGACGACGCGGCCCTTCTCCAGGTGGCGCACGGCGCGCAGCGGGATGTACGGCTCGGCGACCTGCCCCATGGTGATGGCGGTCTGCACACGGCAGTCGATGCCCTCCTTCTCCAGGAAGTCCTGGAGGGCCAGGCAGTTCATGACCGTGCCGAGCATGCCCATGTAGTCGCTGCGGGCGCGGTCCATGCCGCGCTGCTGCAGCTCGGCGCCGCGGAAGAAGTTGCCGCCGCCGATGACGACGGCGATCTGCCAGCCGTCGCGGACGACGGCCGCGATCTCACGGGCAATGGCGTGCACCACGTCGGGGTCGACGCCCAGACCCCCGCCCCCGGCGAACGCCTCGCCGGAAAGCTTCAGCAGAAAGCGCCCCGCGCCTTTGCCTTCGTCGCTCTTGTCGCCTTTATCGGCAGTGTCGGCCTGGGTGGTGGTCATGGGATTCTCGCCTCTTTTGCTTGGCACACATACGAAGAAGGCCACTGCCGGTGGGGTGGTTCGCATCCCATGCGCGGCAATGGCCTCCTCGTCACAACTGCGGTCGCCCGGCGCGTACTCCTTGGAGTACGCGGGCGACTGCTGTCGACCCTAGCGGGGTCTCGCGTCGGTCGCGGTACGGACTCAGATGCCGACCTTGATGCGCGCGAAGCGCTTCAGGGTGACACCGGCCTCCTGGAGGACCTTCTCGACGGACTTCTTGTTGTCGAGGGCGTACGGCTGACCGAGCAGCGTGGCCTCCTTGAAGAAGCCGTTGACGCGACCCTCGACGATCTTCGGGAGCGCGGCCTCCGGCTTGCCCTCGGCGCGGGTGGTCTCCTCGGCGACGCGGCGCTCGGACTCGACGACCTCGGCCGGGACGTCCTCGCGGGAGAGGTACTTCGGCGCGAAGGCGGCGATGTGCTGCGCGATGCCCTTGGCCAGCTCGGCGTCGGCCTTGTCCAGCTCGACCAGGACACCGATCTGCGGGGGCAGGTCGGGCATGGTGCGGTGCATGTACGCGGAGACGTAGGCGCCCGAGAACTGCGCGAAGCGGTCCAGGACGATCTTCTCGCCGAGCTGGGCGTTCGCCTCGTCGACGAAGGCCTGGACGGTCTTGCCGGCCTCGATCTCGGAGGCGAGCAGCGCCTCCAGGTCCGCGGGGCTCGTCTTGGCGACGTGCGCGGCCAGCTGGTTCGCGACGGCCTGGAACTTCTCGCCCTTGGCGACGAAGTCCGTCTCGCACTTCAGCTCGACGATGACACCGGAGGTGTTGTCGTCAGCGATGAGGGAGACAACGGCACCGTTCTCGGCGGAGCGGCCCTCGCGCTTGGCGACGCCCTTCTGGCCCTTGATGCGCAGGGCCTCAACGGCCTTGTCGACGTCGCCGTCGGCCTCGTCGAGCGCCTTCTTGCAGTCCATCATGCCGACGCCGGTGAGCTCGCGGAGCTTCTTGACGTCAGCGGCGGTGTAGTTCGCCATGATCCTGGTTTTCTCTCTACGAAGTCTGAAGCAGTGTGAGAACGAAGGTGACGGTTACGGGTGAAGGCGGGGGCCGCAGCCGACCCCCGCCGTCACCTCATGAAACCGAATCCCGTACGGGTCAGGCCTTCTCGGCGTCCGCGGCCGGAGCCTCGGCCGGGGCCTCGGCGGGAGCGGCAGCCTCGGCGGCCGGAGCCTCCGCAGCCTTCTCCTCGGCCTTGTCGGCGTCCTCGGCGGGCTTGGCCTCAGCCTTGTCGTCGGCCTTCTTCTCGCCCTCGAGCAGGTCGCGCTCCCACTCGGCGAGGGGCTCGCCGGCGGCCTTCTCGCCCGGCTTCTGGTCGCCCGTGGCCACGCCGGAGCGGGCGATGAGGCCCTCGGCGACGGCGTCGGCGATCACGCGGGTGAGCAGGGTGACGGAGCGGATCGCGTCGTCGTTGCCCGGGATCTTGTAGTCGACCTCGTCGGGGTCACAGTTCGTGTCGAGGATCGCGACGACCGGGATGTTGAGCTTCCGGGCCTCGCCGACAGCGATGTGCTCCTTCTTGGTGTCCACGATCCAGACGGCGCTGGGCACCTTGGACATCTCGCGGATACCACCGAGGGTCTTCTCCAGCTTGGCCTTCTCGCGCGAGAGCACGAGAAGCTCCTTCTTGGTGAGACCCGACGCGGCGACGTCGTCGAAGTCGATCTGCTCGAGCTCCTTGAGGCGCTGCAGACGCTTGTAGACGGTCGAGAAGTTGGTGAGCATGCCGCCCAGCCAGCGCTGGTTGACGAAGGGCATGCCGACGCGCGTCGCCTGCTCGGCGATGGCCTCCTGGGCCTGCTTCTTCGTGCCGACGAACATGACCGTGCCACCGTGGGCGACGGTCTCCTTGACGAACTCGTAGGCGCGGTCGATGTACGACAGCGACTGGAGAAGGTCGATGATGTAGATGCCGTTGCGCTCCGTGAAGATGAAGCGCTTCATCTTCGGGTTCCAACGACGGGTCTGGTGACCGAAGTGGACGCCGCTTTCCAGCAGCTCCCGCATCGTGACGACGGCCATGGCCGTACTCCTTGTGTTTTCTCGGTTGTTTCCTGACGCCCACTGCGTGTGCCTGCCGCGCAAGCCCGCGCTCTTCCGAGGCGGTCGTACGGGACCGATAGGCCACTGACACGAAGCCTGTGAGGCCCGGTGTCGGGGCGTGCGAAGTCGATCCGGTGGGCCGGATCGCCACATGAAGTGTACGGGACCCGCGAGGTACCGGGTGACGCCGCTGTCCACAACCGCTCGGTAGTCCACGTTTCCAGGCCATGATCCCTGCGCCGGGGCCCCGCGGAGGAACCTGAGCGCCATGCGGAAACTACTCACGGTGATGATGACGGGGGCGCTGTTTGCGCTGCTGGTACCTGCGGCCTGGGCGGGGGACGCCCGGTTCTGGCCGGTGGGCGAGCGGCCACGGGTGGTCCGGCCCTGGAACCCACCGGCTTCGCCCTACGCCCCCGGCCATCGCGGCGTCGACCTGACGGCCCCCATCGGCGCTCCCGTACGCGCGGTGGCCGACGGACGGGTCTCCTTCGCGGGCGAGGTCGCGGGCAGGGGCGTGCTCTCCGTCGCGCTCTCGGACACCGGCGACCCGCCGCTGCGCACGACGTACGAACCGGTGACGCCGCTGGTGAAACGGGGCGCCAAGGTCACGGCCGGCGAACCGGTGGCCACCCTCCAACTCCCCACGGCCCACTGCCCACCCACGGCCCGCTCGTGCCTCCACTGGGGCCTGCGCCGAGCCACGACATACCTGGACCCCTTGTCCCTCCTGGCCCCATCGACCCTCAGCGGACGCCCATCGAGGCTGCTGCCGGTGTGGGGGTGGGGGTGGACGTGGGCGTGGGGCTGAGGACGGGCCTTGGGCAATCCGCCACCCCGGCTCCCCCGCCTTGGGCAATCTGCCGCCTTGGGCGGCAGGGTGGGCAAGGCGGCACCCCGGTGCCGCGCGCTCAGGACGGCGGGCGCCGACCACGGCACCGCCACAGGACCCCGGTGCCGCGCACCACGAGCGCCGACCCCCGGGACGGACTCAGCCGCGAACGCCCCGCAGCGCCATCCCCACGGCCGCGTCCACGATCACACCAGGCTCCTCCGCCGCTCCCAGCTCAATCCTGCGCACGGCCGCGTCCACCACACCCTGAAGCAACATCGCGGCGAGCCGCGGCTGCGCATGCCCCATCTGTTCGAGCGCCTCGACGATCATCGCGACGAGCCCACCGTGCGCCGCCCGGATCTTCTCCCGCGCCCCCGAGTCCAGCTCACTCGCGGAGATGGCGACGACGGCACGGTGCCGCCGGTCCCCCACGAGCGCCAACTGCTCCCGCACATACGCCTCGACCTTGCCCTCGGGCGTATCGGCCCGCGCCATCCCGGCCTCGACCTCGGCGGCCCACACCGGGAAGTCGACCGCGCACAGCTCCTCGACCACGGCCGCGCGCGACTTGAAGTACTCGTAGACGGACGAGCGCGCGAGCCCCGTCCGCTCCGCGAGCGCGGGGAACGTCAGCGCGTCCGTCCCGCCCTCGGACAGCAGGGAACGCGCCGCGTCCAGAAGGGCGCCGCGCTGCATCGACCGGTGCTCGGCCACAGAGGCCGCTCGAATCCTAGGCACGTCTCCACTTTACGAAGATGCGGCCCGCGACGGGAGCCGCCGGGGCCTGCCGGGCCCTCGCGGCGGCGCACACACGGCAGGCACGATTCGCCTCCCGGCCCGGCAGCACGCCCCGTCAGCGCCCGAAACTCGCGAGCTTCGCCCGCAGCTGCAGCACGGACTTAGTGTGGATCTGGCTGACCCGGCTCTCCGTGACCCCGAGCACATTGCCGATCTCGGCGAGCGTCAGACCTTCGTAGTAGTAGAGCGTGACGACGGTCTTCTCGCGCTCCGGCAGCGTATTGATCGCCCGCGCCAGGAACCGCCGCAGCTCCCGGTCCTCCGCGACCTCCACCGGGTTGTCCGCGGCGTGGTCCTCGAGCGTGTCCAGGACGCTGAGCCGGTCCCCGCCGCCCTCGCCGCCGACGTGCAGCAGTTCCTCCAGCGCCACCACGTTCGCCAGCGACAACTGACTGAAAACCGCGTGCAGTTCCTCGAGCGCGACCCCCATCTCGGCCGCGACCTCGCTCTCCGAAGGAGTGCGCCGCAGCTGGGCCTCGAGGGTGGCGTAGGCCCGCTCGACGTTGCGCGCCTTCTGCCGCACGGAGCGGGGAATCCAGTCGAGCGCACGCAGTTCGTCGATCATCGCCCCGCGAATACGGGTGATCGCGTACGTCTCGAACTTGATCTCCCGCTCGATGTCGAACTTCTCGATCGCGTCGATGAGCCCGAAGACCCCCGACGAGACGAAGTCCGCCTGCTCCACATTGGGCGGCAGCCCCACGCTGACCCTGCCCGCCACGTATTTCACCAGCGGCGAGTAGTGCAGGATCAGCTGCTCTCGCAGCCGCTCGTCGCCCGTCTCCTTGTACGACCTCCACAGCTCCTCGAGGGAGGAGGGAGCCGGAGGCCGCACGCTGGAGCCGCGCGCGACGGGGGGTACCGCCGCCCGGTCGGACCCGGAGGTGTGTTGTGGCATGCGCCGCCTTGTGCCGTTCTGCTGCTGCGTACCCAGGAACCCGAAGGTGCTTGACGTACTGGTCGCTGTGATCGCTCTGCCTGTGAAGATGCCGTGTTGCCCGTCTGGTGATGACTGGTACCCGAGCTACCCACCTGATTCCGGATGGAGGGGACGAACCCGGATCCTGGTGAGCGTAGCGTGACTGGAGCGTCGCAGTGTGCGAAGGGTCGGAGATCACCGTTGCGCAGATACGTTCCCTTCGTCGACTCGCGTGGCCGGTTCCGACGCCCCGGCCGACCGGGGTGGAGCGCCAACTGCCGGAATTGCCAAGGTCATCGGGGGGTCATCCGGACGGCGCAACGCACCGCGTCAGCGCACCTCCCCTCCGGGAAAGACCGATTCGATCGCCTGGCGTGTCAACTGCCAGCCGCCGCCGTGTCGTTCGACGAACCCCAAAGAGCGCAGTTCGTACAGCCTCGCGATCGCCTCGTCCTTGGCCGTCCCCGCACCGCGGGCCGCCTCTGCGACGCCGCACGACCCGCGCGCGGGAAGCGCGGCGAGCACCCGCGCCGCTTCTGGTGGCAGCAGATCGCGGGGCAGCACCGGCCCACGGCGCTCGGGCGCGAGCTCCCCCATGTCCCCGACCAGCTCGACGACTTCCGCGGCGTCGGTCACGAGCACCGCCTCCTTGCGCAGCAGTTCATGCACTCCCGCGGAGACTCCGCTGGTCACGGGCCCCGGAACGCCCATCGCGTGCCTCCCCAGTCGCTGCGCCCAACGGGCCGTGCCCAGCGCGCCGCTGCGGTAGGCCGCCTCAACCACGACGGTTCCTCTGGTGAGCGCAGCGATCACCCGGTTCCTCAGGATGAACCGGCTGGGCGTCGGATGATCCCCGGGCGGCAACTCCCCGATCACGAGTCCCTGTTCCGCGACCCGGTCGATCAACTGGGTGTGCCCCCGCGGATAGATCCGGTCGAGGCCGCAGGCGAGCACGGCCACCGTCGCCCCGGCCGCCCCGAGTGCCCCGCGGTGCGCGGCCGCATCGACCCCGTAGGCCCCTCCCGAGACGACGACCCAGCCGCGCTCGGCGAGCCCCGCCCCGAGGCTCGCGCCCATCCGCACCCCGTAGTCCGTGCAGGCCCGCGCGCCCACCACGGCCACCGAGCGCAGCGCCCACATCCGCAGGCTGGGCCCGCCCCGCACCCAGAGCCCCACCGGCCGCCCGTCCCCCAGGTCGTCCAACTGTCCCGGCCACTCGGCGTCCCCCGGGCACAGGAACCGCGCCCCGGCCGCCGCCGCCCGCTCCAGGTCCCGCTCGGCCGGCGGCGCGTCCGCGGCCCGCGCGACGAGCCCCGCCCAACGCTCGTCCCGCACCCCGGGCAGCGGCCCCTCGGTCCCGCCTGCCTCGATGCGCCGCACCGTCTCCACGGCCCCGAACTCCCGCAGCCACCGTCCGGCGACCTCCCAGCCCGGCTCCACGATCCGCGTGAGCCGCGCCCGCGCGAGCCGCACCTCGTCGCCACCTTCCACGCCCATCACACCCCGCCCTTCCTCGCCGCCGCCCCGACCAGAGCCCCGACCCGCAGGGCCCCGTCCCCTGTCACGAACCCGCCCCGACCGTCATCGGCACCCCGCGCGAGATCCCGGTCCGCAGTTGCAGCGCGAGCGCCACGTGCTGGGCGAACGGACGGTCCCGCCCGGCGAGGTCGGCCGCGGTCCAGGCCACCCGCAACACCCGGTCGAGCCCCCGCGCAGTGAGGAAGCCGCGCTCCAGGTCGAGCTCCGCCTCGTCGAGGGCACCGGGCGCCGCGGGCCAGCGGGTGCGCAGGGCGTGGCCCGGCACCTCGCTGTTGGTCCGCCACGGGGTGTCCGCGAACCGGGCCGCGGCCCGCTGCCTGGCCTCCCGCACCCGGTCCGCGACGACCTTGGTGCTCTCGCCCCGCGGCCCGTACCCCGCCAACTCGTTGCGCGTGACGGCGTCCACCTCCACGCGCAGGTCGACCCGGTCGAGCAGCGGGCCCGAGAGCCGCGCCTGGTAGCGGCGGACCGTGGCCGGCGGGCAGTCGCACTCGCCGCCCAGCGCCCGGTACTGCCCGCAGGGGCAGGGGTTCGCGGCGAGCGCCATCAGGAACCGCGCGGGCAGCCGCACCACCCCGGCGCTGCGCGCGATGGTCACGTGCCCCGCTTCCAGGGGCTGGCGCAGGGCGTCGAGCGCCTGCCCGCTGAACTCGGGGGCCTCGTCGAGGAACAGGACGCCCCGGTGGGACAGCGACACCGCTCCCGGCCGGGCCACCCCGGGGCCGCCCCCGACGAGGGACTGCATGGTCGCCGAGTGGTGCGGTGCGCAGTACGGCGCGGTGTCGATCATCGACTTGCCCGGTGGCAGCATTCCCGCGACCGAGTGGATCGCCGTGACCTCCAGGGCCTCCTCGCGGGTGAGCGGCGGCAGGATGGCGGGCAGCCGCTCGGCCAGCATCGTCTTGCCCGCGCCGGGCGGCCCGGACAGCATCACGTGGTGGCCGCCCGCCGCCGCGACCTCGATCGCCGTGCGGGCGGACAGTTGCCCGACGACCTCCGCGAGATCGAGCCCGTGCCCGTCGTGCGCGGAGCCGCCGAGGCCCGTGCCGACGCCGCTGCCCGGCATGCACAGGCCGGCGAGCAGCTGATCGGGCCGCCCCGACTCGTCCGCCTCCTCCTCCGGCACCGGCGTGTCCGTGAGCACGGCGATGAGCTGGCGCAGGCTGCGCACGCCGAGGACCGACACACCCGGCACGAGGGCCGCCTCCCCTGCCGTGCACTCGGGGACCACCACCTGCTCGTAACCGGCGTCGGCCGCCGCGAGCACGGCCGGGAGCACGCCCCGCACCGGCCGCACCCGCCCGTCCAGGCCGAGCTCCCCGATCATCACGATGTCGGCGAGGATCTTCGGGTCGATCCGCTCGGCCGCACCGAGCACGGCGCAGGCGACGGCGAGATCGAAACCGGAACCGCCCTTGGGCACGGATGCCGGGCTCAGCCCCACCGTGAGCTTCTTCTGCGGCCAGTCGCCCCCGGAGTTGACCACCGCCGCCCTGACCCGGTCGCGGCTCTCCGTGAGGCTCTTGTCCGGCAGCCCCACGAGCGTGAAGGCGGCGATCCCCGGCTCCAAGTCCGCCTGCACCTCGACGACGACGCCCTCGACTCCCACGAGGGCCACGGAACACGTACGCGCGAAGCCCATCAGGACACCCCTCGCGCATGCTCGACGCGGGGCGCTCCACGCTCCGGCAGCAGGACGCCGACGAGGTCGATGCGGACGCCGCCGGGCGGCGCTCCCCCGTGCTCCTGCGCCCAGCGCTCGGCGAGATCGCGCAGCCGCGCCGCCTTGACCGGTGTGATCGCGGCCATCGGGTGCTCGAAGGCCCCGCCCGCGCCGCTCGGTCCGCTGCGTGTCTTGACCTCGCACACGACGATCGCGTCGCCGTCCCGCGCCACGATGTCGATCTCACCGGACCTGCCCGCGCGCCAGTTGCGCGCGAGCACCGTCATGCCGGCCTCGGTCAGCCGCCTCGCGGCCAGATCCTCGCCGTACTTCCCCAGTGCTCCCCGTGCGTTCACGTCGGCACCACCTCCGGCACCCACGCTGACGCGCGGGCCGGAAAGAAGTGGATCTTGGTGAACTACCTACGGGTTGTGGAAAACTCAGCCACTCGGAAGTTCGAGGTCGCTCTTGTTCAGCTCCTCGATGTTCACGTCCTTGAACGTGAGCACCCTGACCTGCTTCACGAATCGAGCGGGCCTGTACATGTCCCAGACCCAGGCGTCCGCCATCGACACCTCGAAGAACACCTCGCCCTGGACCGAGTGCACCTGCATCTCGTAGTCATTCGTGAGGTAGAAGCGCCGCTCGGTCTCGATAACGTATTTGAACAGACCGACGACGTCGCGGTACTCCCGGTAGAGCTTCAGCTCCATCTCGGTCTCGTACTTCTCGAGGTCCTCGGCGCTCATGGCATGTTCCCCTTCAGCCGTGCGTCCCCCTATTGTGCGCCAGCCTCGTGCGTCTCTAGACGATTTCCGTGTCGAGGACCTCGGGCCGGCTCGGGGGACCTTCGTCGAGCAGCCGCTTCAGCAGCCCGGCGAGTCTGGTCGGATACACCGTCTCATGCGCCTCGGCCAGTTCCCGGCACGTCCACCAGCGTGCTCCCGCGACGCTGCGGCGCTCCAGATCGGTCAGGCCCGTCCCATTGAGCTCCCCCAGCTCCGCCGAGGCCTTCCTCGTACGGGCCAGGAAGTACCACTCGTCCTGGTCCCAGCGTCGACCGTCGAAGGGGAAGGAGCAGATCCGCTGCCACAGCACAGGCCCCAGTTCGACGTCGGTGATGCCGGTCTCCTCTGCCAGTTCCCGCAGGGCGGCCTCTTCACGCGTCTCGTCGCCCTCCAGGCCGCCGCCCGGCGTGAACCACCAGTCGTCCGCCGTGTCGCCCGGCTCGTGCCCGTGCAGGAGCAGGATCCGCCCCTCCGGGTCGAGCAGGACGACGCGGGCGACCTTGCGCAGTTCGCTGCCGGGTTCAGACACGGGCCGGCTCCGGGGACGTGCCGCGCGAGCGCCGCGAGCGCTTCGCGATCGGCCCGTACGCCGCTCCGCCGAGCACCAGTACGGCGCCCGCCACGATGGCCGCGAGGACCGTCTTCACCGGGCCCGGCTGCGAGATGCCACCCGGCAGCGCCTCGAACCCGGTCGGCTTCTGCATCCCGGCCATGGGCCACGCCAGGGCGTCCACCCGGCCCTGTACGGCACCGCGCTCCACCGAGCCGTTCTCGCTGTCACCGATGTGCGCGCTGGAGTCCAGGGAGTCGGAGCGGTGGTCGCCGAGCAGGAAGAGCCGGCCCTGCGGGACGGTCGTGTTCCTGATGCCGGTGAGGGAGGCGCTCTCGCCCTTCGGAAGGTAGGGCTCGTCGATCTGCTCGCCGTTCACGGTCAGCTTGCCCTGCGTGCAGCAGGCGATCTTGTCACCGCCGACGCCGACCACGCGCTTGACCATCGGAACGTTTCCCCAGGAGTTCTCCTGGAAGACGACGACGTCGCCGCGCTTGACCTCGCTGCCGTCGATCCGCTCCGCGAGCACCCGGTCACCCGCCTTGATCGTCGGGTCCATGGAGTCGGTGGGCACGGTGTACGGCTGGTACAGGATGGCGCCCCAGACGAACCCGCCGAGGAACAACACACAGCCGAGGGCCACGGCTATGCCGGACAGCGCGCTGCCGACCTTGCCGTGACCCTCATTCGTACGACGCGTCCTGCTCATCCCAGTTGCTCCCGCGGTTCGGAGAAGTCGATCTCGTCGAACCAGCCCCGGAACGGTGCGGACCACGGAAGATCGGCGATCTGGGACGGCACCCTACCGGGAGCCACCAGCCGCAGAAACCCTGGTGTTCCCGTCGGTAACGCGCTGATTGATCTTGCGCCTGCGCCACAGCACCAGCGGCGCCGCACCCGCGAGTCCGAGCGCGCCCGGAGCCACGTTCGCCACGGCATTGAGGCCGGACTGGTCGAAGGTGTCCGGCACCGGCAGCGTCGACCAGTGCGTGGGCGGCCAGGCTACGACGATGGCGCGGCCCACGACGTTGTCCACGGGGACGAAGCCGCCGTTCTTGTCGTTCTGGTGGTAGCGGGAGTCCATGGAGTCCTGGCGGTGGTCACCCATGACCCAAACTTTGCCCTCGGGAACCTTCACCTTGAACGTTCCACCGGCGTTGTCGTCGCTGCACGGGGTGTTGCCCGGGTACACGTAAGGCTCGTTGAGCACCTTGCCGTTGATCTTGAGCGGGCCCGTGCCGTTGCACTCGACGGTGTCGCCACCGACGCCGACGACGCGCTTGATGAGGTCCTTCTCGTCGGCCGACGGCATCAGGCCGATCCAACTGAGCACCGTCTGCACCGCGTTCGGCTCCGGTGTCGGCTCGCCCTCAAGCCAGCTCGCCGGGTCGTGGAAGACGATGACCTCGCCGCGCTCCGGCTCCGAACCGAACCACGGGGTGAGCTTGTCGACCAGGACGCGGTCGCCGATCTTCAGCGTGTTCTCCATCGACGCCGAAGGGATCGAGAACGCCTGGACCAGGAACGTCTTGATGACGAGCGCCAGGATGAGCGCGATGCCGATGAGGAGCGGCAGTTCCTTCCAGAAGGAACGCTGCTTCTTGGAGCCGCCCGTCGACCCGCCGCTCGACTCCGCCTCGCGCAGGGGATCGGCCGTCACGGCGTCACCCGCGCCCGTCGGCCCCAGACCCGCCGCGTCGTCGGATCGCCCGGGCTCCTCTTCGGGACCATGCCCTGACCGTGCGCCGACCGCCAAGTCCCCCACATCCACTCCTCACTCCGTGCCGCCGCCTGATCCGTATCCGATGCAGGCCCACCACTCCCATAACGAGCGGGAGTTCCGCAGGGGTCGGGAGGGGGACAAATCCGTCCGAATCCAAAGCGTTCGAGCCCGGTCCGGCACCGTACGTGGAGGCCACCCTATGCGACGTTCCTGAGGCGGCGGACGACCCGTCTCCTTGCGCGTCGGCGACGGCGGCGAAGGTCGGGGGCTCCGACAGCGAGGCCCAGTGGCCGATCGGCCACCCGATGAACCTGGCCCGCCCGACGACGGACTCCTCGGACACCGTCCCGTTGAACGCCTCGGTGAGGTGATAGCGGGAATCCGCCGAGTTGGCGCGGTGGTCGCCCATCACGAACAGGCGCCCCTTGGGCACCTTCACCGAGAAGTCGAACTTCGAGGGGGCGTTGCCGGGATGGATGTACGCACGCTCTTCGAGCGGTGTCCCGTTGACCGTGACGCGGCCCTGTTTGTCGCAGCACTTCACGGTGTCGCCCCCGACGCCCACGACGCGCTTGATGAGGTCGCGTTCGTTGTCGGACGGCAGCAGCCCGATCCAGGTCAGGCCTTCCTTGACCTGCTTCACCCCGACCGGGGCTTCCTTCTTCGGAGCGGCCTCCTGCTCGAGCCACTTCCCCGGGTCGTTGAAGACGACGACGTCGCCGCGCTGCACCTGCGCGCCGAACCAGGGGGTGAGCTTGTCGACCAGGACCCGGTCGCCGATCTTGATCGTCTGCTCCATGGAGCCCGACGGGATCACGAAGGCCTGCACCAGGAACGTCTTCAGGACGAGGGCGATGGCCAGGGCCACGCCTATCAGGAGAGGTATCTCCTTGAGCACGGAGCGCCTGCGACGGCGCTTCACCTTGCGGGCGAGCTTGCGCCGCTCGGCCCTGCCCTGCTGCTCGGGGCCGCTGGTGGGCCGGCTGCCGGTGGGCAGCCGCTCGTCGCCGCGGTGGCTGCGTGATTTGCCCCGCCTACCCATGGGCGCCGCCGGGTGCGGGCACGCGCGCGTAGACGTCCGTACGGGACAGGGAGTGCCAGTGCCCGGTCGGCCACGCGATCCACTCGGCCCTCCCGATCACCTGGTCCACCGGGACGAAGCCGCCGCCGGGCGCGCCCAGGTAGTCGCGGGAGTCACGGGAGTCGCTGCGATGGTCACCGAGCAGGAAGAGGGTGCCTTCGGGGACCACGATGTCGAACCGCACCTTCGAGGGCGCGTCCGCGGCGTGCAGCACGGCCCGCTCGTCCACGGACTTCCCGTTCACCTCGAGCCTCCCCTTGCTGTCGCAGCAGGCCACCCGGTCTCCCCCCGTGCCCACGACGCGCTTGATGTAGTCGCCCTCGCCGAAGTACCCGCTGCCGTCGAAGACGACCACGTCGCCACGGGTCGGCTCGGCACCGAAACGGTACGCCAACTTATTTACGAGAACGCGGTCCCCGACCCTCAATGTGCTCTCCATGGAGCCGCTGGGGATCTGGAACGGCTGCATCACAAAGACACTGAGGGCCAGCAGGAGCGCCAGGCACAGCAGCAGGCTCAGGGTGATGCGGCCGCCCGGCAGCCAGTCGACCACCCCGGAGAGCAAAGAGGAGCGCGACCGGTCCTCCTCGCCCTGTGAGGTGTTCTCATGGGGCTCGGAGGAGCGGTCGCGCTCCTCGTGCTGTGCTTCGGTGTCCATCGAGGCCAGATGCTATCCGGCTGCCCTGTGGACGCCGCAGGCGAGATGCGCCGGCGCCCTCTGGGGGCGCCGAGCGACTCAGTTCTCGCGCTTCTCCTTGATCTTCGCGGCCTTGCCGCGCAGGTCACGGAGGTAGTACAGCTTGGCGCGGCGGACGTCACCCTTGGTGACGAGCTCGATCTTCTCGACGATCGGCGTGTGCACCGGGAAGGTGCGCTCGACGCCGACGGAGAAGGAGACCTTGCGGACCGTGAAGGTCTCGCGGACGCCGGCGCCCTGGCGGCGGATGACTACGCCCTTGAACTGCTGCACACGGGAGCGGTTGCCCTCGATGACGCGGACGTGGACGTTGACGGTGTCGCCGGGGCGGAAGGCCGGGACGTCGCTGCGCAGCGACGCGGCGTCGACGGAGTCGAGCAGGTGAGACATGATCGTCTGCTTTCTTCGCCGATGCCACAGGTCATCGACGGGAGGTAAATGATGAGTTTCGGTAGCTGATCGCGTCGGACCTTGCGTCGTTCCCCCTGTGGCAGGGGCGCAGGTTGGACGTACAGCAGCGGCCTATTCTTCCACGACCTCGGGCGTCGGCCCAAATCGTCCGTCGGGACGCGGCCCCCAGCCCAGGATCGAGAGCATTTCGCGGTCCTTCTTGTCGAAGGCCTTCGGGTCGGTGCGCTCGATCAGATCGGGCCGGTTGCGCGTGGTGCGGCGCAGCGCCTCGTCGCGGCGCCAGCGCGCGATCTTGCCGTGATGGCCGCTGAGCAGCACGTCGGGGATGTCCCGGCCGCGCCACTCAGGAGGCTTCGTGTAGACGGGCCCCTCCAGGAGGTTGGCCATGGCGCCCGGCGCGAAGGAGTCGTCCTCGTGCGAGGCGGAGTTGCCGAGGACGCCGGGCAGCAGCCGCGCCACGGCCTCCGTGATCACGAGCACGGCGGCCTCTCCGCCCGCGAGGACATAGTCGCCGATGGAGATCTCGTAGACCGGCATCCGGGTCGCGTACTCGTCGATGACGCGGCGGTCGATGCCCTCGTAGCGCGCGGGCGTGAAGACCAGCCAGGGGCGCTCGGAGAGCTCCACCGCGAGTTCCTGGGTGAAGGGGCGCCCGGAGGGCGTGGGAACGACCAGGACGGGCCCCTGGGCCCCGCTCTCGTACCCTTCGGCGAGCACGTCGTCGAGGCAGTCGCCCCACGGCTCGGTCTTCATGACCATGCCGGGGCCGCCACCGTAGGGGGTGTCGTCGACCGTGTTGTGCCGGTCGTGGGTCCACTGCCGCAAGTCGTGCGCGTGGACGTCGAGTTGACCACGCGCGCGTGCCTTGCCGACGAGGGAGACGTTCAACGGTTCCAGGTACTCGGGGAAGATCGTGACGACGTCGAGCCTCATGCGCCCTCCTCCTCCGCATCGTCGCGGGAGGACGCGATCTCGGCGCGGTCGTCGATCAGGCCGGGCGGCGGGTCGATGACGGCCTTCTGCTCCTCGAGGTCGATCTCGGTGACGATCTCCTCGACGAACGGGATCATGACCTCGCTGCCGTCGGGCCGCTCCACGATGAACAGGTCCTGCGAGGGCAGGTGTGAGATCTCCGTGATCCGGCCGACCTCGGTGCCGTCGACCGTGACGACGTCGAGGTCCATCAGCTGGTGGTCGTAGAACTCGTCCTCTTCCTCGGGCAGTTCCTCGGGGTCCACCTCGGCGATCAGGAGGGTGTTGCGCAGCGCCTCGGCCGCGGTCCGGTCGCGTACGCCCTCGAAGCGCAGCAGCAGCCGGCCGCTGTGCACCCGGCCGGTCTCGATGGTGAGCGGCCCCGTGGCGGCCGGGTCGGTGGCGAGTCGCGCGCCGGGGCCGAGCCGCAGCTCGGGCTCGTCGGTGCGCACCTCGATGGTGACCTCGCCCTTGATGCCGTGGGCGCGGCCGATGCGCCCCACTACCAACTGCACGTCGGAAACTCTCCTGTCAGCCCGCCAAGGGGCACAAACGAATCGGGCCGGGGACGGCTCGTAAGCCCTCCCCGGCCCGAGCCGGTGTTCAACTTTTCTCAGCGAACCTGGTCGACGTCGACGAGGTCGACGCGGACACCACGGCCGCCGATGGCACCCACGACGGTACGCAGGGCGCGCGCGGTGCGGCCGTTGCGGCCGATCACCTTGCCGAGGTCGTCGGGGTGGACCCGGACCTCGAGGACGCGGCCCCGGCGCAGGTTGCGCGAGGCGACCTGCACGTCGTCGGGGTTGTCGACGATGCCCTTCACGAGGTGCTCAAGAGCCTCCTCGAGCATGCTCAGGCCTCGGTCGACTCGGACGGGGCCTCGGCCTCGTCCTTCTTCTCAGCCTTCTTCTTCTGGGTGATGGCCTCACCCTTGGGCTCGTCCTCGGTGGCCAGCGCCTCGAAGGAGGGGCGGGCGGCCTTCGGCTCGGCGACCTTCATCGGCGCGGGGGCCGGCAGACCCTTGAACTTCTGCCAGTCACCGGTGACCTTGAGGATGGCCGCGACCGGCTCGGTCGGCTGCGCGCCGACACTCAGCCAGTACTGGACACGCTCGGAGTCGACCTCGATGCGCGAGGGGTTCTGCACCGGGTGGTACAGGCCGATCTCCTCGATCGCACGGCCGTCACGGCGGGTGCGGGAGTCGGCGACGATGATGCGGTAGTGAGGCGAACGGATCTTGCCCAGACGCTTCAGCTTGATCTTGACTGCCACGGGTGTGGTGTCTCCTGGTCTTGACGTGGGTGGGCACGGCGAGATTGCCGCGTGGGGTTGCGGTACCCGAGTGCCCGATGGACGCGTCAGCCGGAGGAGAGAGGGGTCCTGTGCGACTGTCGAGTACAGCTAGCCATTGTGCCATACGTCTCTGGAGCGGCCGAATCGCCGTCGGCCATCCCACCGGGCCCCACCAGGAGCGGCGCGCTCACCCCACCGCGGCACCGACGACTTCCGGGATGCGGAACGGCTTTCCGCAGCCGCCGCACATGATCGGGGCCTGCGCGAGCACCGACGGCACGACTCTGACGTTGCGCCCGCAGTCGCAGACCGCCTTGACGCGGACGCCGCCCCCGGAGGAGCCGTGCCGCGCGGCGGGGCCGCGGAAGCTGCGCTTGGTGTCCGCGGCCGTCGCCACGGTGTGCGCCTTCAGGGCGCGCTGGATCCGCTCGATCGTCTGCCGGTAGCGCTGCTTCGCCTCCGGGTTGAGCGTGACCAGTGAGAAGCCACTGCTGGGGTGCGGCTCCTCGGGGTGGTCGAGGCCCAACTCCTCGGCGATGGCCAGGAATCTGCGGTTGTGGTAGCGGCCGGCGCGCGATGTGTCGCGGATTCCGCGCGCGGCTGCGATGCCGTGGACTGCCTCGTGAAGGAGTCGCTCGAAGGAGAGCTCGCGTCCACAGGCGGACGACGACTCGCCGATCAGGGATTCGGGCGCGGCAAGATCCGGCAGCTCGGGGTGGTGCCGCTGAATGTCGGCCCACGCCCCTGCCAGCTCTGCGGCGAGAACAGGTGGTGTCGTGCTCACGTCGTGACAACGAGCCGGGGTGCCTCCGTGTTCCTATTCCGGGGCATCCCAAATATTTTGCACGTACCAGTCAGTTCCCGCTGATGCGTCCCGAGGAGGGCGGGTGCGCAGATGTACGGAGAAGGCGCACAGCTCGCACCAAGGTGGTGCGTAGTGGCATGTACGCCTTTCCGGCGTTCTTCCGTGCGTGCCTAGTACGCGCGTGCCACGACCGCGACGTTACCGGCCGCGTCGTCGGCGTCCGGCACCGCCCCTTCGGGGGTGAGCAGACACCGTACGGAGACGCCGTGCCCGGCGAGCTCGTTCTCGCCCGCCTCCCCGAGGGTGGCCCACGGGATGCGCGCCCAGCCGCCGTCCGCGGTGACCTCCAGAGCCTCGGCGACCGTGGTCGCATCCGCCGTCCGCAGCTGCCGCCGCTCCCGTGACTGCGCGAGCAGCAGCGCCTGGTCCTCCTCCAGGATCTTGGGCAGCACCGCGACCAGCGCCTCCAGGGCGACCGGAGTCTTGCCGCCCGGGATGCGCCGGGCGAGCATCGCCGTGCCGTTCTCCAGGTCGCGGGGCCCGACCTCGACGCGTACGGGCACGCCCTTCAGCTCCCAGTCGACGGCGCGGCGCCCGAAGGGGGTGTCGGTGCGGTCGTCCACCTGGACGCGGATTCCCGCCTTCTTAAGGAGGTCGCCGATTTCGC
Source organism: Streptomyces sp. NPDC059897 (assembly GCF_042730865.1). Taxonomy (NCBI): domain Bacteria; kingdom Bacillati; phylum Actinomycetota; class Actinomycetes; order Kitasatosporales; family Streptomycetaceae; genus Streptomyces; species Streptomyces sp. NPDC059897. Next base: position 129,394 of record NZ_JBHWKQ010000013.1, read on the forward strand.
GCACCTTGCGGAGCACCGCCTCGTCGTCCTTGACGGCGAGCACGACGACCTGGGTGGCGGCGAGGCGGGGCGGGACGCGCAGCCCGTTGTCGTCGCCGTGCATCATCACCAGCGCGCCGATCATGCGGGTCGTGGAGCCCCAGGAGGTCTGCCAGACCAGTTCCTCCGCGCCGTCCTTGGACAGGTAGCGGGTGTTGAACGCCTTGGCGAAGTTCTGGCCGAGTTCGTGGCTCGTACCCATCTGGAGGGCCTTGCCGTCGCCCATCATCCCTTCGAGGGTGAGGGTGTTGATCGCCCCGGCGAAGCGCTCCTTGGGCGTCTTGCGGCCCAGCAGGACGCCCATCGCGAGGACGTTCTCCATGAAGTCCGCGTAGACGTCCCGGTGGATGCGCGCCGCGAAGTCGCGCGCCTCCTCGTAGGTCGCGTGCGCCGTGTGGCCCTCCTGCCAGAGGAACTCCGTCGTACGCAGGAAGAGGCGGGGCCGCAGTTCCCAGCGGACCACGTTCGCCCACTGGTTGATGAGCAGCGGCAGGTCCCGGTAGCTCTGCACCCACTTGGCGAAGGAGGCGTTGACGATCATCTCCGAGGTGGGGCGGACGACGGCGGGCTCCTCCAGCTCCTTGCCGCCGCCGTGCGTGACCACGGCCAGCTCGGGCGCGAAGCCCTCGACGTGGTCGGCCTCCTTGGTGAGGTACGACTGCGGGATCAGGAGCGGGAAGTACGCGTTCTGCGTGCCCGTCTCCTTGATGCGGTCGTCCATCTCCCGCTGCATCCGCTCCCACAGGCCGTAGCCGTACGGTCGGATGACCATGGTGCCGCGCACCGGACCGTTGTCGGCCAGCTCGGCCTTGGTGATCAGGTCCTGGTACCAGCGCGGAAAGTCTTCCGACCGGGGCGTGAGAACGCGGGTTTTGGCCATGGCGCGGATGCTACGGCGCGGGCGGTGGGGCACTCGAATCCTTTTCGCCCGTATGCCCGCGGCCACCCGGGTGCGCCCGTCATATGACCTCCAGGGGGCGCACGACGGTGCACACGCGCATTGTCGCCACGCCTGCCAAACACCCCCTAGACGCGGCGGACATTGCGGAGTTCTCTGGCATACGGGGGGGGAGTGCGAGCAGCGCGCGAACACGGCCGGGCGCCACGCGAACGGCCGGGCGGCACGAAGACAACTCTCGGCATCTCTCGGTGGATTGGGGCACTTTCGATGACACCTACGCTCGTGCGGCGGCACCTCCCTCACGCGGCCCCCGCGCCGCGGACGGACTTGTGCGCACGCGCGCGTGACTGGGCGGAGATTCAGGAGCGGATGCTGGTGCCGCTCTACGAAGCGGTGTACGAGCGTCTGGAGGTCGGTCCGGGCACCCGGCTCCTCGGGCTCGACTGCGGCTCCGGGCTCGCGCTCCTCATGGCGGCCTCGCGCGGGGCCGCCGTGACCGGCGTCGAGCCCTCGGAGCCCGAGCGCCTCACCCTGGCCGAGGAGCGGTTGCTGCCCGACGCGTCCCGGCCGCGGGAGGCCGCGGACGCCCGGCTCACGACGGCCGACGCCGCCGACCTCACCGCGACCGATCCCGGCGGAACCCCGTACGACGTGATCACCGACTTTCAGCCGATCGGGTGTGTGGCCGGGGACTCCGAGGGGCTCTCCGCGCGCCTGGAGAGCGTGGCTCCGCTGGCGGGCCGGGGCGCGGCCGTGGTGCTGGTCGGCTGGGGTCCTCCGGAGCGCTGTGCCACGTCGTCCGTCCTCCGGGTGGCCACGAAGCTCGCGGACCCTCTGCGCAGTACGGGCAGTTGGCGGCCGGCGCTCCGTGACGACCTGGAGGAGGTCGCCCAGCGGGCGGGGCTGCGGCCCGACGGCTCCGGCCGGGTCGCGTGCCCCTTCGGGTACGCGGACGCCGAGAGCGCGGTGCGCGGCCTGCTGTCGACGGGCCTGTTCGACGCCGCGGTGGGGGCGACGGATCCGGCGCAGGTCGACAAGGAGGTGTCCGAGGCGCTGCAGGCGTATGTGCGCGGCGACGGGACCGTATGGATGCCCAACGTCTTCAGGTACCTGATCGCCCGCACGCCATGAGCAGGCCGCACACCGTGAACAGCCCGCACGCCGTGTGGCGTGCGGGCTGCTTTTCCACTGGGGTCGTGTCGTTCAGTCCTTGGTGAAGCGCGTGACGCCGGCGATCCGGTAGGCGTCCGCCTCCTCCAGCGTCTCGTTCTCCATGAGCGCCTCGGCGAGCGCGTCGAGCTTGTCCCGGTTGTCGCGCAGCTTCTGGCACGCCTCCTCGTAGCACTCGTCCACGATGCGGCGCATTTCGCCGTCGATCGCGTTGACGGTGTCGGGGGCGGCGGCGAGTCCGTACGGCTGCTGGGAGTCGTTCGGCAGGGCGGACAGGCGGCCGACCTTCTCGCTCATGCCCCAGCGGGCGACCATGCCGCGCGCGATGTTGGTGACCTGTTCCAGGTCGTTCTCGGCGCCAGTGGTGATGACTCCGTAGACGACGTGTTCGGCCGCCATGCCGCCGAGGGCCCCGATGATCCGGCCGCGCAGATACTCCTCCGTGTACGCGTACTTGTCGGCGTCCGGGGTGGAGAGCGTGACGCCGAGGGCGCGGCCGCGCGGCACGATCGTGATCTTGCGGACGGGGTCGGCGCCGGGCTGCAGCATGCCGAGGAGGGCGTGGCCGCTCTCGTGGAAGGCGGTGCGGCGGCGCTCCTCGTCGGGCATCACCAGCGGCCGCTCGGCGCCGAGCTGGACCTTTTCGAGCGCTTCGGAGAGATCGGCCTGGTTGATCTGCTTCTGCTTGCGCTTGACGGCGAGCAGCGCGGCCTCGTTGGTCAGGTTGGCGAGTTCGGCGCCGGTCATGCCCGGTGTCGTGCGGGCGACCTGGGCGAGGTCGACGTCGGACGCGAGCGGCATGCCCCGGGTGTGGATCTTGAGGATGGACTCGCGGCCGCCGCGGTCGGGCGGGGACACGTTGACGATCCGGTCGAAGCGTCCCGGGCGGGTCAGGGCCGGGTCCAGGACGTCCGCGCGGTTGGTGGCGGCGATGACGATGACGCCCTCGGAGCCGGTGAAGCCGTCCATCTCCGTGAGGATCTGGTTGAGCGTCTGCTCGCGCTCGTCGTGGCCGCCCACGCCGCCGCCACCGCCGCGGGCCCGGCCGATGGTGTCGATCTCGTCGATGAAGATGATCGACGGGGCGACCTTGCGGGCCTCGGCGAACAGCTCGCGCACCCGCGAGGCGCCGACGCCGACGATCATCTCGATGAACTCGGAGGCGGAGGCGGAGAAGAACGGCACCCCGGCCTCCCCCGCGACGGCCCGCGCGAGCAGCGTCTTGCCGGTGCCGGGCGGGCCCGCGAGGAGCACGCCGCGCGGCATCTTGGCGCCCATGGTGCGGTAGTCCTCGGGGTTCTTGAGGAAGTCGACGACATCGTTGAGCTCGCCCTCGACCTCGTCGATCCCGGCGACGTCCTCGAACGTGGTGCGCTTCTTGCCGGGTTCCAGCTCGACCGGCTTGGGTGGCTGCTTGCGGCCGAGCATGCCGCCCGCGCCGCCGCCCATGCCCTGGCTCATGCGCCGCGCGATGAACACCCACAGGAAGACCAGGAGCAGCATCGGGGCGAGCGAGATGAGCAGGTTGGACAGGAAGCTGCGCTCCTGGACGACGGGTTCGGCGGTCACCGTGACGTCGTGCTTCTCCAGGTTGGCCCAGAGGTCGTCATCGGCGAAGGCCGGGCGCTGCGTCGTGAACTTGGTGTAGTTCTTGCGCTTGCTGTCGCTGTCCTTCGGGGTGGCCTTCTCCTTCTTGAGCTCACCCTGGATGGCGTCGCCCTTGGAGTAGATCTTGGTGACGTTGTCGGCCTCGACCTGCTTGCTGAACTCCGTGTACGAGACCGTCGGCTCGTCGCCCTCGTTGAAGAACGACAGCACCAGGTTGGCGATGAGATAGACGATCAGGGCCGTCAGGATGAGGCCGCCCCAGCCGCCGGGCATCTTGCGCTTGGGCCCGGGAGTGGGCGGAGGCGGCGGCGCGCCCTCGGACCGCCAGGGCTGATCCGTCCGATCGCGCGGGGGTACCGGGTTCGCCACGCCTGTCTCTCCTCCTGCAGCCTGCCGTCCTCCGGGGCGGCCTTGGCCCCGAGGCCTTCCGCCCATGACCGCACAGTTGCCGGGGGCCCGCCACTCGTGGACATGCGTAAGGGGCGTCCGCCATGGCGGACGCCCCTTACCCGTACAGCTGCCGATACCCGTACAGCTGCCGACGTGTCAGCCCATGAACTTCTTGAACTCGTCGGGGAGCTCGAAGTCCTTGGGGTCCTGCTGGCCGGCGCCGGGCAGACCGAGGGCGCCGCCCTCGGCGGCGGCCGCGCGGCGGGCGGCCTCCTCCTGCTCCTGCTGCTTGCGCTTCATCGGGTTGCCGGAGCGCTGCTTGCCCTTGGCCTTCTTGGGCTGCTTCTTCGTCCGGCCGGGGCCACCGCCCGAGCCGGGCATGCCCGGCATCCCCGGCATGCCGCCGCCCTGGGCCATGCGGGACATCATCTTGCGGGCCTCGAAGAACCGCTCGACCAGGTTCTTGACCGCGCTGACCTCGACGCCGGAGCCCTTGGCGATACGGGCGCGGCGCGAGCCGTTGATGATCGTCGGCTCCTGGCGCTCGGCCGGGGTCATCGACTTGATGATGGCGGCCGTGCGGTCGACGTCGCGCTCGTCGAGGTTGGCGATCTGGTCCTTCATCTGCCCCATGCCCGGCAGCATGCCGAGCAGCTTGGACATGGAGCCCATCTTCCTGACCTGCTCCATCTGCGCCAGGAAGTCGTCGAGCGTGAAGTCCTGGCCCTTCTTGGAGGCCAGCTTGGAGGCCATCTTCTCGGCCTCTTGCTGCGAGAAGGTCTGCTCGGCCTTCTCGATCAGCGTGAGCATGTCGCCCATGCCGAGGATGCGGGACGCCATGCGGTCCGGGTGGAACGCGTCGAAGTCGTCCAGCTTCTCGCCGTTGGAGGCGAACATGATCTGCTTGCCGGTGACGTGCGCGATCGACAGGGCCGCACCACCGCGGGCGTCACCGTCGAGCTTGGAGAGCACCACGCCGTCGAAGCCGACGCCGTCGCGGAAGGCCTCGGCCGTGTTGACCGCGTCCTGACCGATCATGGCGTCGACGACGAAGAGGACCTCGTCCGGCGAGACGGCGTCGCGGATGTCCGCGGCCTGCTGCATCAGCTCCTGGTCGATGCCGAGGCGGCCGGCGGTGTCGACGATGACGACGTCGTAGACCTTCGCCTTGGCGTGCTCGATGGAGTCCTTGGCCACCCGCACCGGGTCGCCCACGCCGTTGCCCGGCTCCGGCGCGTAGATGCCGACGCCCGCGCGCTCGGCGACGACGCTCAGCTGGTTCACGGCGTTCGGACGCTGGAGGTCACAGGCGACGAGCAGCGGCGAGTGGCCCTGGGACTTGAGCCAGAGGCCGAGCTTGCCCGCGAGGGTCGTCTTACCGGCACCCTGCAGACCCGCGAGCATGATCACGGTCGGGCCGGTCTTGGCGAAGCGCAGCCGGCGGGTCTCGCCGCCGAGGATGCCGATGAGCTCCTCGTTGACGATCTTGATGACCTGCTGGGCGGGGTTCAGCGCCTGGGAGACCTCGGCGCCGGTCGCGCGCTCCTTGATCTGCTTGATGAAGGCACGGACGACGGGCAGCGCCACGTCGGCTTCAAGGAGGGCGATCCGGATCTCGCGCGCCGTGGCGTCGATGTCCGCCTCGCTGAGGCGCCCCTTGCCGCGGAGGTTCTTGAATGTCGCTGCGAGGCGATCGGAGAGAGTGTCGAACACGGCGGTCGCGAATCCTCGGGTCGGGGGCTTTACGGACAGGTCGCTCTCCAGGGTATCCGCCCGCGCCGCCGTGGTCAGTGGCCCGGTCCCGATGCACCCCACGGGTCGCACCCACGTACGAAAAACCCGTTCATACACCGCCATATCCGCCGCGGGCGCCCCTGCGTGACCAGGGCGTTCGCCATAATTACGGCCCCGGTGGTTCCGTAAATCCGTGCACATCAGTGGCGCCCGGCTGGGTAGGCGCCCCCAGGTTTCGACACCACCCCTCTCCTTAGCCCCGGTCCGGGGCGTGCCCGGTCGTGCCCGGAACCGCCACCAGCAGCCGTGCGGCACACCGCCGTACCCACCTCTGACGTGAACTGGAGCTCACCGATGACCTCCCTCTCCACGTACCGGCCGCCACGGCCCGTACGTAGGCCCCCGGCACCCCAAGGGAGGCCGGCGTGAACTTCTTCGACTACCTCCAGGGCAACTGGACCGATGTGCTCGACGCCACCCTCGCGCACATCCTGCTGGTCCTCGAGGGCCTCGCCCTCGCGGTGCTCATCGGGGTGCCGGTGGCGATCCTGACGTACCGGACGCGGGCGCCGCGCGCCGCCGTGCTCGGGGTGGCGGGGCTGCTCCTGACGATTCCGTCCTACGCGCTGTTCGGCCTGCTCATCACGCCGCTCGGGCTCGGCACCGGGCCGTCGGTCGTGGCCCTGACGCTGTACGCGCTGCTGCCCGTCATACGTAACACCGTGGTCGGCCTGCGCGAACTGGACCCGGCCGTCGTCGAGTCCGCGAACGCGATGGGCATGACCCGGCTCAAGGTGCTCGCCACCATCGAGTTCCCGCTCGCCTGGCCCGTGGTGCTCACCGGCCTGCGGGTCGCGACGCAGATGCTGCTCGGCATCGCCGCCATCGCCGCCGCCGTCAACGGGCCGGGCCTCGGCAAGCTCATCCTCGACGGCCTGGCCAGCGCGGGCACCCCGTTCGCCGTCTATCTGACGCTCGAGGGCGCGCTCGCCATCGTCGTCCTCGCGCTGCTCTTCGATCTGCTCTTCGCCCTGCTCAATCGCCTGACCACTCCGAAGGGGGTCACCCGATGATCCGGCTCGACCGGCTGACCAAGTCCTACCCCGGCCAGGCGCGTCCGGCCGTGGACGAGCTGACGCTGGAGATCCCCGAGGGGCGGATCGTGGTGTTCGTCGGGCCCTCCGGCTGTGGCAAGACGACGACGATGAAGCTGATCAACCGGCTGATCGAGCCGACGTCCGGCCGCATCCACCTGGCCGACGAGGACGTCACGAAGATCCCGGTGCACGAGCTGCGCCGCCGCATCGGCTACGCGATCCAGCAGTCCGGGCTCTTCCCGCACCAGACGGTCGCCCAGAACATAGCCACCGTGCCCGGCCTGCTCGGCTGGGACAAGAAGCGGGTCCACGCGCGCGTGGACGAGCTGCTCGACATGGTGGGCCTGGACCCGGACACGTACCGCGGCCGCTACCCGAAGCAGCTCTCCGGAGGCCAGCAGCAGCGCGTCGGCGTCGCCCGCGCGCTCGGCGGCGACCCGCAGGTGATGCTCATGGACGAGCCGTTCGGCGCGATCGACCCGCTCAACCGCGAGGCGCTGCAGAACGAGTTCCTCAAGATCCAGGCCAAGCTGCGCAAGACGATCGTGTTCGTCACCCACGACATCGACGAGGCCGTGAAGATGGGCGACAAGATCGCCGTCTTCGCCGAGCACGGGAACGTCGTCCAGTACGACACCCCGGAGAAGATCCTCGCCGAGCCCGCGAACGAGTTCGTCACCGACTTCATCGGCGCGGGCGCCGCCGTGCGCCGCCTCTCGCTGACCCGGCTCGGGAACGTCGACGTACCGCTGTGGCCCACGGTCGCCGAGTCGGCGGACGCGGAGGCGCAGCAGGACGCGTCCGCTGCCAGCGACCGCGAGTTCGTGGTGGTCCTGGACGAGGACCGCCGCCCGGTCGGCTGGCTGCCCGCCGACGGCGGCTCGCGGCTGCCGCTGATCTCCCCGCTCGGCCCGGCCACCAGCCTGTACGACGCGCTCGACGAGATGCTCGCGGTGAACGCGTCGGCGCTGGCGGTCGTGGACGACCTGGGCCGCTACCGCGGTGTCGTCACCCTCGACAGCCTGCGCACGCTGATCCACACCGAGAGCGGCTCCGGCCTGCTGCAGGGGGCACGGCCGTGACCCAGGCACTCGTCGACGAACGCCCCGCCGCGGCACAGGCCCCCGAACGCACCCGCGACCGGCCGCCGCTGTGGCGCCTCGCCCTCACCCCGCTCGCGCTCGCGGTCGTCCTCGGACTGCTCGCCTGGTACGTCTCGGGGCAGGAGAAGGACCAGATCGAGCTGCGCAGCCTGAACGCGGACTACCTGCTCAGCCGGACCCTCACGCACATCGAACTGACCGCCGTCGCCACGGTCCTCATCCTGGTGATCGCCGTCCCGCTCGGCGTGCTGCTGACCCGCCGCTGGGCCCGGCCGCTGGCCGGCCCCGTCCTCGCGGTCGCCAGCATCGGGCAGGCGCTGCCCTCGCTCGGCCTGATCGTGCTGCTCGCGGTGGCCTTCGTCAGCCTCGGGGTCACGCAGATCGCCCTGATCGCGTTCGTCGCGTACGGGGTGCTGCCGGTGCTGCGCAACACCATCGCGGGCCTTCAGCAGGTCGATCCGTCGATCCTCGAGTCCGCGCGCGGCATGGGCATGACCCGGTGGGAGGTGCTGCGCCGGATCGAACTGCCGCTCGCGGTACCGGTGATGCTCGCCGGTATCCGTACGGCGCTGGTGATCACGGTCGGCACCGTCGCGCTCGCGACGTTCATCGGGGCCGGTGGCCTCGGCGACGTGATCTCGAACGGGATCAACTCCAGCCGGAACCTGGTCCTGATCACCGGAAGCGTGCTCGTCGCCGTCCTCGCGCTGCTCGTGGACTGGGTCGCCGGGATCGTCGAGAACCTGCTGCGCCCGCGCGGTCTGTGAGAAGGGGCCTGTGAGAGAAGTGAAGACACCCATGCGAAGCGGACCGGCCACGGCGCGCGCCAAGGTCTCGGTCGCGTTGTGCGCGGTCCTGCTCGGCGGCGCCGCGCTGACCGGCTGCACGGACACCGGCGCGAGTGCCGGCTCCTCCGGCGACCTGCCGCGCACAGCGAGCAAGAAGCAGCTCGCCGGCGGCTCGATCGCCAAGGATGTCGACCTGAAGGGCGCGCACTTCACGGTCGGCTCCAAGGAGTTCACCGAGCAGCAGATCCTCGGCAAGATCACGCTGTACGCGCTCGAAGCCGCCGGGGCGAGGACCAAGGACCAGACGGGCCTTCAGGGCACCACGATCGCCCGCAGCGCGCTGCAGAGCGGCGACGTCGACATGTACTGGGACTACTCCGGCACCGGCTGGACCCAGTTCCTGCAGCACGACAAGCCCGTGCAGGGCAGCGCCGCGCAGTTCCGGGCGACCTCGCGGGAGGACCTGAAGAAGCACAAGATCAAGTGGCTGGGCCCGGCGAAGTTCGGCAATCAGTACGCGCTGGCCCGCGCCGCCGACGCGTCGGGCCGGGCGGGCGATGTCGACTCGATCAGCGAACTCGCGAAGCTGGCGAAGGACCACCCGGAGGACGCCACGCTGTGCGGGGCCTCGGAGTTCCTGGACCGTGAGCTGGCGGCGCTGGAGCACAGCCCGTACAAGCTCGCGTTCCCGGCGCCGCAGGTCTACCAGAACGCGTTCGCGCTGAGCTTCGTGAACGTGGCGAAGGGCAGCCCCTGCAAGTTCGCCGAGGTGTTCACGACGGACGCCCGCCTGGAGTCCCTCGACCTGAAGGTCCTCGACGACGACAAGGGGCACTTCACGACGGAGCTCGCCGCGCTGACCGTGCGCGACGAGACCGCGAAGAAGTACCCGCAGCTCGCCAAGCTGTCGAGGGAACTCGGCGACGCGCTCACCGAGAAGACGATCATCAAGCTCAACGGTCTCGTCGACCTGGAGGGCAAGAGCGCGGACCAGGCCGCGCTGTACTTCCTGCGGACGAACGGCTTCATCGGCAAGTGAGACCCGGCCGGGGCCCACGTCACCCGACGCGGGCCCCGGCCCTCACCCCCGCAGCGCCTCCTCCACGCCCCGCGCCACGGACACCGCGTCCTGCGGGGCCAGCGGTCCCCCGTCGCCCCCGGCCACGTAGAACGCGTCGACCGCGTTGGCGCCCAGCGTCGACACATGCGCCGAACGCACCCGCACCCCGGCCACCTCGAGCGCCCGCCCGATGCGGTGCAGCAGGCCCGGCGCGTCGTGCGCCCGCACCTCGATCACCGTCGCCCGGCGCGAGTCCGCCGAGGCCACCGTCACCCGGGCCGGCGGCGCCACCACACCGCGCCTGCGCGGATACGCGGCGTCCCGCTCGGCGAGCCGCGCCGCGATGTCGAGCGAGCCGTCCAGGGCCCGTACGAGATCCGCGCGCAGCCGCGCGGCCTGCGGCAGCGAGCCGTACTCGGCGGCGACCCGCCAGTCGAGCAGCAGGGCGACCCCCTCCACGCCCTCCGGCGGTGTCAGCGCCCGCAGCTCCGCCGTCCGCACGGTCAGCCTGTGCATCGCGAGCACCCCGGCGACGGCAGGCAGCACCCCGTCCTGCTCCGGCACCGCGATCACCAGCTCGACGCCGAGCGGCTCCGGCTCCCCCGCCCCCTCGGTCCCGGTCGGCACCGCGTCCGTCTGCGCCCGCAGCGCGAGCACCGGCCCTCCCGTGCGCAGCGCCTCCACCGCGAGCCGCTCCTGCTCGGCCGTCGGCTCCGCGTCGTCCGGATCGACCGGCTCGTCCCCCGCGAGCACCGCGGAGACCCGCTTGACCAGGTCGGCCACCAGCGAGCCGCGCCAGGACGACCAGGCGGCGGGCCCGGTGGCCAGCGCGTCCGCCTCGGTCAGCGCGTGCAACAGTTCGAGCGTGCCTGCCGAGCCGACCGCTTCCGCCACGGACCGTACGGTCGCCGGGTCCTCCAGATCGCGCCGCGTGGCGGTCTCGATGAGCAGCAGGTGGTGGCGTACGAGGGAGGCGAGCACGGCGACGTCGGCGCGGTCGAAGCCGATCCGCGCGGCGACGTCCCGCGCGATGATCTCCCCTGCGACCGAGTGGTCCCCCGGCCAGCCCTTGCCGATGTCGTGCAGCAGCGCCGCGACGAGCAGCAGGTCGGGCCGGTGCACGCGGCGCGTCAACTCCGAGGCCCGCACGGCCGTTTCGACGAGATGCCGGTCGACGGTCCAGGTGTGCACGGCGTTCCGCTGCGGCCGACACCGCACCCGCTCCCAGTCCGGGATCAGCCGGGTGATCAGCCCTTCCGCCTCAAGGGCTTCCCACACCTCGACGGTCGGGCGGCCCGCGCCGAGCAGCGTGACCAGCTGTTCGCGGGCCTCGGCAGGCCAGGGCGCGGGCAGCGGCCGGGCGGCGGCCGCAAGCCGGCGCACAGCGTGCAGCGACAGCGGCAGGCCCGCCTGGGCGGCAGCGGCGGCGGCGCGCAGCGGCAGCACCGGGTCCCGGTCGGGCTTGGCGGCGCGGGCGAGCACCACCTCCCCCTCCATCTCGACTACCCCCTCGGCGAGCGGCGACCGCTCGACCGGCGCCTGCTTCCCGCCCCCGAGCAGGGACCGCAAACGGGGCTTCGACGACCGGGACTTGAGGACGCGCCCGACCTCGCGCCAGGTGACATCGCTGGCGTACGACACCGTGCGCGCGGCCTCGTACACCTGCCGCAGCAACGTATCGGCGTCCAACAGGCCCAGTTCCGCCGCGACTTGGTCCTGCTCCTGGAGCGCGAGCCGGTCGGTGGCGCGCCCGGTGGCCAGATGCAGGGCGTCCCGTACGTCGAGGAGCCGGCGGCGCGCGTCGGCGAGGCCCTCGCGGGGCGCGTCCGCGAGCCAGGAGGCGGCGACGGCGCGCAGCGCGGTGGCGTCCCTGAGGCCGCCCCGGGCCTCCTTCAGGTCGGGTTCGAGGAGGAACTGCAACTCGCCCTGGCGCTCCGCCCGTTCCTCGCACAGTTCGCGCAGTTCGGGCAGTCGTTTCAGCGCCTGGTTGCGCCAGTCCGCGAGCACGGCGGTGCGCAGGCCCGCCGTGAGCCCGAGGTCACCCGCGAGGTGCCGGGCGTCGAGCAGGCCGAGCTGCACCTTGAGGTCGTCGCCCGCGGTCTTGCGGGCCTCCGCCGGCGTACGCACGGAGTGGTCGAGGGCGAGGCCGAGGTCCCACACCGGGTACCAGATGCGGTCGGCGAGCGCCGCGACCGCGTCGGCGTCCGCCGAGCCGTCGTGCAGCAGGAGCAGGTCGAGGTCGCTGCGCGGGGAGAGCTCGCCGCGCCCGTACCCGCCGACCGCGACGAGCGAGACGCCCGGCGCCCCGCTGCCGAAGAGCCCGGTGAGCCAGTCGTCGGTCAGCTCCGCGAGGGCCGCACGGCGCGGCGGCCCGGACCGCGCCTCCCCCTGGAGGAGGCGCAGCCGGGCCGCCGCATAACCGCCGGATCCGGAATCCTCTGCTTCAGCACGTACGTCGTTCACGCTCGTCACTCGCAGCTCCCGCTTCCGTCCATGTCCGTTACAGCGCGTCCGGACCGCGTTCGCCGGTGCGCACCCGCACGGCCGTCTCGACGGGGACCGCCCAGACCTTGCCGTCGCCGATCTTGCCGGTCCGCGCCGCCTTCACCACGACATCGAGCAGTTCCTCGGCGTCGTCGTCCTCGACCAGGACCTCGATACGGATCTTGGGTACCAGGTCCACGGTGTACTCGGCGCCGCGGTAGACCTCGGTGTGTCCGCGCTGACGGCCGTAGCCGCTGGCCTCGGTCACGGTCAGGCCCTGGACGCCGAAGGCCTGGAGGGCTTCCTTGATCTCGTCGAGCCGGTGCGGCTTGACGACGGCGGTGATCAGCTTCATGCGTCGACCTTCTTGTCCTGGGAAACCTGCGTGCCGGCCGGGGTGGGAACCGCCTGGCGGGCCATGCTGCCGCCGCCCGCGCCGCTGTAGTCGTACGCCGTCTCGGCGTGCTCGGCCTGGTCGATGCCGGAGACCTCGGCGTCCTCGTCGACCCGCATGCCGATGGTCTTGTCGAGGGCGAAGGCGAGGACCGCGGAGACGATCAGCGAGTAGGCGAGAACGCCGCCGACGCCCGCGCACTGCTTCCAGAACTGGTCGAGGCCGCCGCCGTAGAACAGGCCCGCCACGTCGGACTGGCCGCCGCCCGTGGCGAAGAAGCCGACGAGCAGGGAGCCGACGACACCACCGACGAGGTGGACGCCGACGACGTCGAGCGAGTCGTCGTAGCCGAACTTGTACTTGAGGCCCACGGCCAGGGCGCAGAGCACACCGGCGATGGCGCCGATGGCGATCGCGCCGAGCGGCGAGCAGGAACCACCGGAAGGAGTGATGGCGACAAGACCGGCGACGGCACCGGAGGCGGCACCGAGCGAGGTGCACGCGCCGTGCCGGATCTTCTCGTACGCCAGCCACGCCAGCATCGCGGCGGCGGTCGCGACCTGTGTGTTGACGAACATCAGCGCGCCGACGCCGTCGTCGTTGCCGAGCCAGGAGCCGGCGTTGAAGCCGAACCAGCCGAACCACAGCAGACCGGCGCCGAGCATCGTCCACGGCAGCGAGTGCGGCCGCATCGGGTCCTTCTTGAAGCCGACGCGCTTGCCGATCACGAGGATCACGCCGAGCGCGGCGGCGCCCGCGTTGATGTGCACGGCCGTGCCGCCGGCGAAGTCGATCACGCCGAGCTCGAAGGCCCAGCCGCCGGTCCCCCACACCCAGTGCGCGACCGGGAAGTACACGATCGTGGCCCACAGCGCGATGAACAGCGCCCAGGCGCTGAACTTCACGCGGTCCGCGAGCGCGCCGCTGATCAGCGCGGGCGTGAGCACCGCGAACATCAGCTGGAAGACGGCGAAGACATAAATCGGGATCGTGTAGCCGTCCCAGAGCTCGGTGAGCCCGATCCCGCTGAGCCCGACGAAGTCGCCGTCCCAGCCGATGACCGAGCCCTTGTCGGTGCCGAACGCGACGGAGAAGCCGTACAGCACCCACAGGATCGTCACGATCCCGAGGCTGATGAAGCTCATCATCAGCATGTTCAGGGTGCTCTTGACGCGGACCATGCCTCCGTAGAAGAAGGCCAGGCCCGGGGTCATGAGCATCACCAGGGCGGAACAGATCAGCATGAAGCCTGTATTGGCGGGCGACAGTGTGGGTGCGTCTGCCGCCAGCGTGATGGCTGGAGCCATCGGCGTCTCCTCGTCATCGGGCCGGTTATGCGCCCTGACATTGGTGCAGCGCCGTTTCCGTTCTGGCCCCTTGATGTTTCGCCGCAGTGACGAAGAGCTCCCGGGTGTTACGGGTGAATGAAATGCCTGAAACAGGCCGACCACGACCTCCGTCCGCGTGACCTGGCGTAGGGGAGCCGAGTCGGGCTGTTGCGGGACGGGGGCCGTGGCCGGGGTTCGTGGGGTGCTCCCCCGCCGTCAGACCGCGGCTTCGGCGGTCTCCGGCAGATGGAGCGCGAGCTGTTCGGTGAGGTCGATGACCTCGGCGACATCGCCGAAGTCCCGCGTCGCGTTGTCGACGGTCTTGCGGATCCGGGTGTTGACCCGCTCCGAGCGCACCTTCCTGGCGATCTCCAGGGCCTGCCCCGCGAGCACCGTGGACTGCTCGGGCTCCTTCTGCAGGAGATGCACCGTGGCCATCCCGATCAGGTTCAGCGCGTACGAACGCTGGTGCTCGGCGTCCTTCCCGAACAGCTCGACGGCGCGCTTCATGACGGGCTCGGCCATCGACGCGTACGTGGGGCTGCGACCGGCCACGTAGGCGAGATCCCGGTACGAGTGGCTGTTCTCGCCGTGCAGTTCGGCCTCGGAGAAGAAGCGGATCCAGTCGGGGTCCGGGTCGTCCCAGTCGTCGGCGTCGGTGAAGGTGTCCTCGGCCATCCGCACGGCGCGCTTGCACTTGCCGGGCTGCCCCATGTTCGCGTAGGCGCGGGCCTCCATCGCATACAGCATGGCCTGCGTGCGGGGGCTGGCGCAGTCGCGGCTGCCGTACTGGGCGAGGTGGATGAGTTCGAGCGCGTCGTCGGGCCGGCCGAGGTGGATCATCTGCCGACTCATGCTGCTGAGCACGTACGAGCCGAGCGGCTTGTCGCCCGCTTCCTTGGAGGCGTGCAGGGCGAGCACGAAGTACTTCTGGGCGGTGGGCTGCAGGCCCACGTCGTAGCTCATCCAGCCGGCCAGCTCGGCCAGCTCGGCGGCGACCTTGAACAGGCGCCGCGTGGTCTCCTCCGGCTGCGGCTCCTGCAGCAGGTCGGTCACCTCGTGGAGCTGGCCGACGACGGCCTTGCGGCGCAGACCGCCGCCGCACTGGGCGTCCCACTGGCGGAACATCACCGTGGTCGACTCCAGGAGGTCCAGCTCGGGCTTCGACAGCCGGTTCCCACGACGCTGCGTGGCCGACTCCGGCTCCGGCCTTGCCGAGGCCCCGCCGGGCGTCGGCACCAGCCAGCGCTGCATCGGCTCGATGAGCGAGGGGCCCGCGGCGAGCGCGAGCGAGCTGCCGAGGAAGCCGCGGCGCGCGAGCATCAGGTCGCTGCGCGAGAACTCGCCGATGAGCGCCACGGTCTGGGGGGCGGTCCAGGGCAGGTCGACGCCGGACACCGAGGGCGCCTGGTGCGCGGCGCGCAGGCCGAGGTCCTCGACGGCGACGACGCAGCCGAAGCGCTCGGAGAACAGCTCGCTGAGGATCCGCGGGATCGGCTCCCGCGGGTTCTCCCCGTCGAGCCATCGGCGCACGCGCGAGGTGTCCGTGGAGATGTGGTTCGCACCCAACTGCCGGGCCCGTCGGTTCACTTGGCGCGCCAGCTCGCCCTTGGACCAGCCACTGCGCACGAACCACGAACCCAGCAGCTCGTTGGGGCGCTTCTCGGCGTTCGTGACGCCACCGCCGCTGCCGCCCACTGGAACGCCCCCATTCCCTGAAGCCATCTAAGACGCTGTGTGCGAAGTCCTGTCGACCACTGTTCTCCACACTCTTGCCCGCAAGCCCTACCAGGATGCCGCCAAACCAGGCTTCCCGTCCGGTAGTTGTCACTCCTCGAACAGGAAACCGACTTGCCTCCGGCATACCCACGGGTGCACGCACCCTCAGGGCTCGTGCACTGAAAGTAATCCTACGATCACCCCTCCGGCGAGGGCGAACACGGAAACGCCACCATTCGCCACCCCTTCGAATGAACCCAACGACGGCCCCACGCGATTCACTTGACATAGGACAGCCGGAAGTAGGCGGACCCGGGTGGACGGGGGCGCGCGACACCGGGCGCACCACCCCGTGTGCGAGTCGGCTCCGGCCCGACCGGAGCGGCGTGCGCATTGGGTAACGATCCGATTCCGCCGCGTGACCACCGGCGCACGGGACGTGTTGGAGGGGGCATGGGCTTCACGATCGGCGGCATGCGCGAGATGCGCACCGGCTCACGTCGCCGCGGCCGCACGTCCGGCCGCGCTTCGGACTGCACCACGGTGGCGGAGTTCACCGGACTCTGGGGCTGGGACGTGGTGCCCGGCGCCCGCGCCGCCGGCTCCGCGTGCTCCTGCGGGAAGGCGGACTGCCCTGCCCCCGGCGCGCACCCCCTGGACCCGGACGCGGTGGTGAAGGCGGGGGCCACGCTCGACGAAGTGACCGACTCCTGGGGCCGGTTCCCCGGCGCCGCGGTACTGCTCCCGGTCGGCGGGGCCTTCGACGTCATCGACGTGCCGGAGGCTGCGGGGCGCCGGGCGCTGATCCGCCTGGAGCGCATGGGCCTGCCGCTGGGCCCGGTCGTCGCCACCCCCGAGGGCCGCGCCCACTTCTTCGTCGCACCGGGCGCCGCGGCCGAACTCCCGACGCTGCTCTACCGGATGGGCTGGGACGACGCGACCCTCGACCTGCACGCGCTGGGCGCCGGCTCGTACGTCACGGCCCCGCCCTCGGACCGCGGCGGCCGCGGCCCGACGACCTGGCTGCGTGCCCCGTCCCTGGACACGGCGAACCAGCCACCCCAGGCACGGCTGCTGATTGGCACCCTGGCCTACGTGGCGCACCGCTCACCGTCCACGTGAGCACGGTGCCGAACCGGACCACGGAAAAGCCGCGGCCGCGCCACTCAAACCCAGAGCAGCCCGACCGCGGCCTCCCGCAGCAAAGCGGAGCGCTTACTCCCCAATAAGCGCATCCACGAACGCCTCCGGCTCGAACGGCGCCAGGTCGTCCGGACCCTCGCCGAGACCGACGAGCTTGACCGGCACACCCAGCTCCCGCTGCACGGCCACGACGATGCCGCCCTTGGCCGTACCGTCCAGCTTGGTCAGCACGATGCCCGTGATGTCGACGACCTCGGCGAAGACGCGGGCCTGCACCAGACCGTTCTGCCCCGTCGTCGCGTCGAGGACGAGCAGCACCTCGTCGAGCGGCGCGTGCTTCTCCACGACCCGCTTGACCTTGCCGAGCTCGTCCATGAGCCCGGTCTTGGTGTGCAGCCGCCCGGCGGTGTCGATGAGGACGACGTCGGCGCCCTCCTCGATGCCCTCCTTGACGGAGTCGAAGGCGATGGAGGCCGGGTCGCCGCCCTCGGGGCCGCGCACGGTGCGCGCACCGACCCGCTCGCCCCACGTCTGCAGCTGATCGGCGGCGGCGGCGCGGAAGGTGTCCGCGGCGCCGAGCACCACGTTCTTGCCGTCGGCGACGAGCACGCGCGCGAGCTTGCCGGTGGTGGTGGTCTTTCCGGTGCCGTTGACGCCGACGACCATGACGATGCCGGGCGTCGTGCCCTCGGAGTTGAGGCTCTCCGTCTTCACGGTGCGGTCGAACTCGGGGACGAGCAGCTTGAGGAGCTCCTCGCGCAGCAGCGCGCGCAGCTCGTCGGGCGTGCGGGTGCCGAGCACCTTGACGCGCTCGCGGAGGTTCTCGACGAGTTCCTGGGTGGGCTGCACGCCGACATCGGCGGTGAGCAGCGTGTCCTCGATCTCCTCCCACGTGTCCTCGTCGAGGTGCTCGCGGGACAGGAGGGTGAGCAGGCCCTTGCCGAGCGCGTTCTGCGACCGGGAAAGGCGGGCGCGCAGCCGCACGAGGCGGCCCGCGGTGGGTTCGGGAACCTCGACCTCGGGAGCGGCGGGCTCCGCGGCGGCCGGGGCCTCGGGTTCCTCCTCGACGGTCGGTTCGGCCGTCGGGAGGTCGACCTCTTCGATCGTGCGCCGCGCTTCGTCGCGCGGCGTCTCGGCCTCTTCGCCGACGTGCGGCTCGGCGGGCGGGGCGGTGGTGATGTCGGGCGCCGACGGCGGGGGCGGGGGCAGCTGCTTCTTCTTGCGGCTGCCGATCACGAGCCCGCCGAGCGCGCCGATCACGACCACGGCGATGACTACAGCAAGGATGACGGTTTCCATAACCCGTCCAGTATCAGCCATGGGTCCAACCGAAGCCGGTTTTGTGCGTTCCTCTAAAGGACAAAGGGCTCTGACGGGTCGGACTCGGACTAAAGTACGATGGCAGTTGCCGCATCAACGCGCGTAGAGTCCATCGCATTCACGACCCCACCCCCCACCGGCTCTCCGTCCCCCACGGCCGGGCCGAGCGAGAGGCACGGAACCCCACCGCATGAGCAAGACCGCCGAAGCCGAAGGCGCGCTGGAGACACGCGGCATCGAGCCCGTCCCCGACGCCGAGCGCACCGCCAAGACCCGCGAGCTCTTCCCGACCTGGGTCGCAGCCAACATCAGCGTGCTGTTGCTCACGATGGGCGCGAGCCTCGTCGTGACGTACAAGCTGAACTTCTGGCAGGCGATCGTCGTCGCCATCGCCGCGCCCATCGTGTCGTACGGCCTGGTGGGCCTGATCGGCATCGCGGGCAAGCGGGGCGGCGCGCCCGGCATGGCGCTGTCCCGCGCGGTGTTCGGGCAGCGCGGCAACCTGCTGCCCGGCTCGCTGATCTGGGTCGCGCGCTGGGGCTGGGAGACGATCAACGCGGTGACCGGCGCGTACGCCGTGCTGACGGTCCTGGACATCCTGTTCGGCATCAAGCAGAACAACTTCCTGGTGATCGTCACCCTGCTGGTGTTCGTGTGCGCGACGTTCGCGATCTCGGGCCTCGGGATCAACGTCGTACAGATGTGCAATAAGTACGCGACGTACCTGTTCGGCATCTTCTCGGTCCTGGTGCTGGTCTACCTGATCATCAACACCGACTGGTCCGCCGTCTTCGGGCAGCCCGCGGGCAAGACGTCCCTGATGGTCGCGGGCATCGGCATGATCGCCGCCGGTGGCGTCAGCTGGATCCCGTCCTCCCCCGACTTCACCCGCTACCTGCCGCGCACGGCCTCCACCAAGGGCATCGTCGGGAACTCGATCGGCGGCGCGGGCATCGTCGTGCTGCCGATGGTCCTGATGGGTTCCGTGATGGCGGTCTCCACCCCCGACCTGGCCTCCGCCCAGGACCCGGTCTCCTTCCTCGGCGAGATCCTGCCGATGTGGATCGCGGTGCCGTACCTGCTGATCGCGCTGGTCGGCATGCTGCTGATCAACGCCATGTCGATGTACTCGGCCGGCTTCACCGCGCAGACCCTCGGCTTCAAGGTGCCGCGGCACTGGGCCGTCTCCATCAACGCGCTGATCTCGCTGATCTTCGGCGCCATCCTGATGCTGGTCGCGACGAGCTTCATGAGCTCGTTCATCTCCTTCCTCTCGCTGCTGGCCGTGGCCTTCTCCGCCTGGGTCGGCGTCTTCGGCGCGGACATGTTCAAGCGGAAGCACTACGACGGCGCGGCCCTGATCGACACCACCCGCACCAGCGCCTACTGGTACAAGGGCGGCTTCTCCCCCGCCGCGTGCGTCGCCTGGGCGGTCGGCCTGGTCGTCGGCCTGCTGTTCACGTCGTCGACCTGGTTCTCCGGGCCGCTCGCCACGAACAACTTCATCGGTGAGTACGGCCTCGGCTGGGTCGTCACGATCATCGTCTCCGGCCTGCTGTACCTGGCACTGCCCAAGCCGGCCGACACCACGAAGGCCCCGGCCGAGCCCGAGGCCGCCGAAGCCATGGCCTCCTGACGCTCCGTCAGCTAACGTCCCCCTCCACGAAACCGGCTCCACGCCTCGCGGAGGGGGACTTTTCCATGCCCGTGTCCGTCGTACGGTTCAACCTCGTCGACCCCGCCGGCACACCCGAAACGCTCGCCGCCCGCTACCAGGCGGCCGTCGAGATGGCCCGCTACGCCGACGAGCAGGGCATCGACACGGTGCAGACGGAGGAGCACCACGGCGTCGCCAACAACTGGCTGCCCTCGCCCTTCACCTTCGCGGGCGCGGTCCTCGGCGCCACGAAGCGCATCGCGGTCACCGTCTCCGCGATCATCGGCCCGCTGCACGACCCGCTGCGCCTCGCCGAGGACATCGCCGTACTCGACCTGCTCAGCGGCGGCCGCCTGGTGACGGTCTCCGGGATCGGCTACCGGCCGGAGGAGTACGCCCAGTTCGACGTGGAGTGGAAGCGGCGCGGCAAGCTCCAGGACGAGCTGCTCGAAACGCTGCTCAAGGCGTGGACCGGCGAGGAGTTCACGTACCGCGGGCGCCGGGTCCGGGTCACCCCGCGCCCGTTCACCCAGCCGCACCCGCTGCTCCTGGTCGGCGGCTCCTCGCAGGCGGCCGCGCGCCGGGCGGCCCGGCTCGGCCTCCCGTTCTTCCCCAGCGCACATCTGCCCGAGCTGGAGACGTACTACAACGAGCGCCTTGGGGAGTACGGGACCGAGGGCTGGACCATGATGCCCGGCAAGGTCACCCCGCTCCTCCACCTGTCCGAGGACCCGGACCGCACCTGGGCCACGTACGGGAAGCACTTCCTGCACGAGGCGCGGACGTACGCGTCCTGGCAGTCCGGGGACATCAAGTCCGCGGTGAAGTCGGGGGCGGCGACGGTCGACGAGCTGCGCGCCGAGGGCGTCTACCGGGTGCTCACGCCCGACGAGTGCCTGGCGCAGGGGCTGGACAACTACATCCTGCACCCGCTCTCCGGCGGCATGCCGCTGGACGAGGGCCGCCGCAGCCTTCAGCTGTACTGCGAAAACGTACTGCCCCGGCTCAAGGACCAGTCGTAGGTCCTTCAGCCGGGGCAGTGACGGCAGCGGGGAGATGGCAGCGGGGACTTGAATCCATCTCCCCGGGTCCAGGGGAGGAGCTGGGTCAGCCCATCTCCTCCAGCGCCTTGCCCTTCGTCTCCTTCACGAACTTGAGCACGAAGGGGATGGAGAGCGCGGCGAAGATCGTGTAGATCACGTAGGTCGCGGAGAGGTTCCAGTCGGCCAGCGACGGGAAGCTCGCGGTGATCGCCCAGTTGGCGATCCACTGGGCCGAGGCGGCCACACCGAGCGCCGCGGCGCGGATCTTGTTCGGGAACATCTCGCCGAGGAAGACCCAGACGACGACACCCCACGACAGGGCGAAGAAGAGGACGAAGAAGTGCGCCGCGACCAGGGCGACCCAGCCCTGGGTGGCCGGCAGCTTGCCGTCCACCAGGTCGTAGCTGAACGCCCAGGCCTCCAGGGCCAGACCGATCACCATGCCGACCGAACCGATCAGGGCCAGCGGCTTACGGCCGATGCGGTCGACGAAGATCATCGCGATGACGGTGCCGATGATGTTGATGATCGACGTCGTGAACGAGTAGAAGAACGAGTCCGTCGGGTTGATGCCGACCGACTGCCACAGCGTCGAGGAGTAGTAGAACGCGACGTTGATGCCGACGAACTGCTGGAAGACCGAGAGGCCGATACCGATCCAGACGATCGGCTTGAAGAAGAAGCTGCCGCCGAGCAGGTCCTTGAAGGAGGACTTGTGCTCGCTGTGCATCGCGTGCTCGATCTCGGCGACGCGGGCGTCGAGGTCGATCTCCTTGCCCTCGACCTCTTCGAGGACCTGCTTGGCGCGCTCGGTCTTGCCCGCGGAGATCAGGAAGCGGGGCGACTCGGGGATCGCGAAGGAGAGCAGACCGTAGATGACGGCCGGGATGACCATCACGCCGAGCATGACCTGCCAGGCCTCGAGGCCCATCAGCGTGCCGCGCTGGTCGCCGCCCGCGGCCTGCAGCAGCGCGTAGTTGACCAGCTGCGAGATGGCGATGCCGATGACGATGGCGCCCTGCTGGAAGGAGCCGAGCCGGCCGCGGTAGGCGGGCGGGGCGACCTCGGCGATGTACGCCGGGCCGATCACGGAGGCCATACCGATGGCGAAGCCACCGATGACCCGCCAGAAGGCGAGGTCCCAGATCGCGAAGGGCAGCGCCGAGCCGACGGCGCTGACGGTGAAGAGGACCGCCGCGATCTGCATGCAGCGGATGCGGCCGATGCGGTCGGCGATCCGGCCGGCGGTGGCGGCGCCGATGGCGCAGCCGATCAGGGCGATGGCGATGACCTGGGCGAGCGCGGCAGAACCGATGTCGTACCGGTCGCGGATGGCCTCGACCGCACCGTTGATCACGGAGCTGTCGTAGCCGAAGAGGAAACCGCCCATCGCGGCGGCCGCCGCGATGAAGATGACATGGCTCAGATGCTCGGGCCTGGCTTCCCGGGCTCCGGACTTTGGTGCCGCACTGCTGGTCACATGTACTCCTCGGGCCACCGGCCTCGCTGCCGGGGGTGGGGGCGAGCCCTTCAGATGCGATTCCAGTGGCGCACAACTTCACGCCGCCCACCACCTGAAGGTAAAAGCAACGTTGCAGAGACTATGCCTTCATGTTTTGAAGTCAATACTTCGGGTCCTGTGAATTTCAGGCATGGGCGTGTCGTGATGTGTTCAAGACTTGAACGCTGATAAGAGACGACCCGTCAGGGAATGTCAGGAGCCCTTGCTGCCCTGGCTCAGCCGCTGGCTGATGACCTTCGACACCCCGTCGCCCTGCATGGACACGCCGTACAGCGCGTCGGCGACCTCCATCGTGCGCTTCTGGTGCGTGATCACGATGAGCTGCGAGGCCTCCTGGAGCTCCCGCATGATGCGGATGAGGCGCTGCAGGTTGGTGTCGTCGAGCGCCGCCTCCACCTCGTCCATCACATAGAACGGGCTGGGCCGCGCCTTGAAGATGGCGACGAGGAGGGCCACCGCGGTCAGGGACCGCTCGCCGCCCGAGAGCAGGCTGAGCCGCTTGACCTTCTTGCCCGGCGGGCGGGCCTCGACGTCGACACCCGTCGTGAGCATGTTCTCGGGGTCGGTCAGGACGAGGCGTCCCTCGCCGCCGGGGAACAGCCGGCTGAAGACGCCCTCGAACTCGCGCGCGGTGTCCCGGTATGCCTCGGTGAAGACCTGCTCGACACGCTCGTCGACCTCCTTCACCACTTGAAGCAGGTCGGCGCGGGTCTTTCGGAGGTCCTCCAACTGCTCGCTGAGGAACTTGTGGCGCTCCTCGAGCGCCGCGAACTCCTCGAGAGCCAGCGGGTTGACCTTGCCGAGCTGTTGGTACGCGCGCTCCGCGGACTTGAGCCGCTTCTCCTGCTCCGAACGGACGAACGGACGCGGCTTGTTGCGCGGATGCTCGGGGTCCTCCGGCAGCTCCTCGCCCTCGGCGGGGAGCGAGGGCGGCACGAGCTGGTCGGGACCGTAGTCCGCGACGAGTCCGGCCGGTTCGACACCGAGTTCCTCCAGCGCCTTGGTCTCCAGCTGCTCGATCCGCAGCCGCTTCTCGGCGCCGAGTACCTCGCCCTTGTGGACCGAATCCGTCAGTTTGTCGAGTTCTTCCTTGAGCTCACGGCCGCGCGCCCGCTCGGCGCCGAGCTCCTGCTCCCGCGCCGCCTTCGCCCGCTCGGCGAGCGTGCGCTCCTCGTCGGCGCGGGTGATGGACACCTCGACGTGCGCGAGCAGCTGCTGGGTTCCGGAGGCGACGGCCTCCGCGACGGCGGCCTCGTACTGGCGGCGGGCGCGCTGCCGCTCGGCACGCGCGCGTGCGTCGCGCTCGGCGCGGGCGGCCCGGTCGAGCGAGTCGGCGCGCCCCGCGAGGCCCTTGACGCGCTCCTCGTGCGTACGCACCTGGAGGCGCGCCTCCATCTCGGTCTGCCGCGCGTTGGCCCCGTCGGCGGAGAGCCGGTCGCGCACGGAGGTGTCGGGCTCCTCGTCGGCGGGCATCTCCTCGGCCACGGCGAGCCGCTCGGCCAGCTCCTCGGCGTCCTGCACCGCCTTCTCCAGCGCGTCCTGCGCCTTGGCCGCGGCGGCGGCGCTGCGCTCGGCCTCGCCGGCGGCGCCGCGGGCCTGGCCTGCGAGGCGGCCGAGCTGCTGGGCCCGGCCGGAGCGCTCACGCTCTATGGTCCGTTGCTGCCGGCCCAATTCCTCTACGAGGGCGGCGCATTCGGTGCGGCGTTCGGTGGCGGCGTGCTGGGCCTCGGCCCACTGCTCGCACTGGGCCGCCAGCTCCTCCAGCTCGGCGGCGGCCTCGTCCACGGACGCCTGCACCTCCAGGAGGCTGGGCGCCCCGGCGGACCCGCCGTGCGCGAAGTGCGCGCCGAGCAGGTCGCCTTCGGCGGTCACCGCGGTCAGCTCGGGCCGCGCATAGACCAGGTCCTCGGCGTCCTCCAGCGTTCCTACGACGACGATGCCTTGCAGCAGCCGCTGTACGGCGGGCATCAGGTCGGCGGGGCCGCGGATCAGCTCCGCTGCGTGTGGGGGGTTCGGGGTGGGCCGGGGTTCGGCCTGGGCCGCAGGGCTCGCGGCACCGCTGGGGCTCTGCCCCAGACCCCGCGCCTCAATCGCCGGCGGGGCTTGCCGGGCGGGGGTCGGGTCCGACGTCAGGAGCAGGGACGCCCGGCCCGCGTCCTGTTTGCGCAGGAGGCGGATCGCTTCCGCGGCAGCCGCGGGCGTGGTCACCGCGATCGCGTCGGCCGCGGCGCCGAAGGCCGCCGCGATCGGCACCTCGTACCCCGGCGCCACCGACAGCAACTCGGCGGCGGGGCCCAGCAGCCCGGTAAGACGTTCCTTCGCGCCGAGCAGCGCGCCCGTGCCGTCCTTGCGCCGCAGTCCGAGCGCGAGCGCCTCGTGCCGGGCCGCGAGCGCCGCGCGCCTGCGCTCCCCGGACGTGGCGGCCTCCCGCGCCGCGCTCAGCGCGGCCTCCGCCTCGGCGAGCGCCGCCTTGGCCTCCTCGTGCCGCGCGGACAGCTCCTCGTCACCGGCGTCGAGCCCGTCGACCTCGGCCCGCAGCTGCTCGTACTCCTCCTGCGCGGCGGTCGCCCGCTGCTGCGCCTCGTCACGGGACGCGGCGAGCCGGTCGATCTCGGACTGCGCGGAAGCGGCCCGCGAGCGCGCGGCGTTGACCTGCCCCTGAAGGCGGGCGAGGCCCTCGCGCCGGTCGGCGATGGCCCGTGCGACGTCCTTGAGGCGGCGTTCCTCGACGGCCAGTTCGCGTTCGAGGTCCGCACGGTGCGAGACGGTCTCGTCCAGGGCGATCTGCGCCGCCTCGAGAGCGGCCTCCAGCTCGGCCTCCTGCTCGCGCACCCGCGCGGCCTCGCGCTCGAGGTCCTCGGGGTCGCGCCCGCGGCGCTCCTCGGCCGGCGCCGACGTGGCGCTCTTGACCCGCGCGTCGGCCAGCGACACCGTCCCGCGCACCCGCTCGGCCAGCTGCGACAGCTCGTACCAGGACTGCTGGGCCCGCTGCAGCCGGGGCGTCAGCTGCCGGACCGCGTCCTCCAGGTGCCCCTCGCGCAGCAGCGCCTTCTTCAGCTCGTCCTCGGCGCTCGCCTTGCGCCGCTTCAGCTCCGCCTCGTCGGCGACCTCGGCGCTGAGCGCGCCCCGCAGGCGTACGAGATCGTCGGCGAGCAACCGCAGCCGCGCGTCGCGCAGGTCGGCCTGGATGACGGCGGCCCGCCGCGCGACGGCGGCCTGTCTGCCCAGCGGCTTCAGCTGCCGCCTGAGCTCCTCGGTGAGGTCCTGTACGCGCGAGAGGTTGGCCTGCATCGAGTCCAGCTTCCGCAGCGCCTTCTCCTTGCGCTTGCGGTGCTTGAGGACGCCCGCGGCCTCCTCGATGAAGGCCCTGCGGCCCATGGGGTCGGCGTGCAGCACGCCGTCCAGCTGGCCCTGGCCGACGATGACGTGCATCTCGCGGCCGATGCCGGAGTCCGACAACAGCTCCTGGATGTCGAGAAGTCGACAGGTGTCGCCGTTGAGCTGGTACTCGCTGCCGCCGTTGCGGAACATGATCCGCGTGATGGTGACCTCGGCGTACTCGATGGGGAGCGCGCCGTCGGAGTTGTCGATGGTGAGCGAGACCTCGGCGCGGCCGAGCGGTGGCCGCCCGGTGGTGCCGGCGAAGATGACGTCCTCCATCTTGCCGCCGCGCAGCGATTTGGCGCCCTGCTCGCCCATGACCCAACTGAGCGCGTCCACGACATTGGACTTGCCGGAACCGTTGGGACCCACGACGCAGGTGATGCCCGGCTCGAACCGCAACGTGGTGGCCGAGGCGAAAGATTTGAACCCGCGCAGGGTCAGGGCCTTGAGGTGCACGCCGTCGGACTCTACCGGGCGCCCCTGTCTCACTCCATGAACCCACGGTTTCACGCGTGAACATGCAGGGCACATCTGACGTAAAGAACGTCAGGGAAACGGTGCGCGGGGGCGCCTGAAGGCACGGCCGGAAAGAAAAAAGGGACGCCGAAGCGTCCCTTGGGCAACTCTGTCGAGCGGCTGGTTACGGACGGCTGCCCGACCACCTACGTCGCTGATGGTGGTCAGGTGAGCGCAGGCTCCGCCTGGGGTACGTCGATACCCTCGATGAGAGAGTCGTGAGAAGCGGCAGCCGCGAGTGCGTCATTCTCGGCCTGAATGCGGCCGAGCTCGGATTCGAGGTCCTGGACGCGCTGCTGGAGCCGTCGCATCTCGGCGAGAAGTCGCGGGTCGCTGCCGCCGACGTAACCGAGAAGCGCCTTTGCCATGATGGATGGTCCTCCACAATGCGTGACCGACCGAAGCGGTGTGGGTCGTGAGGGAATCGCACCCGCGGTGCCTGGCACTTCTTGTATTGCTGCCGTTCTCACATGCCAAACAGCTAAGGTGCGCGGGGACTTCCAGAGTCTCACCAAAAAGTTTGACGGTCAACACGATCACGCCCCGTATTGGCGGGCAAACCGGGGGCTTCGCGCCGCAGAACCTGCGGTACGGCCTCGCGCTCGGGGCCCGGGGGCGTGGAGATCATCCGTTCCCGCGGAGCTTGCCACGAGGTCGCCGTTCTTGGCAACCACCAGGGCGTTTCTGCCGCACGAAGGTGCCCGCGGCACTTCCCGCACCGCCTCACCCGCGCCCGCCTGCGACGACGACTCAGCGGATGGCAAACCCGTCGTAGCCGCCGCGGGGCGTGTCCCAGATCTCAGTCACACCGTCGACCCGGCCGGGTGTGTCGTCGCCGTGGAGCCAGTCGAGCAGTTGCTGACAACCGCCGCGCGGCCCCTCCGCGACCACCTGGACACGCCCGTCGTCCAGATTGAGAGCAAAACCACTCAGGCCGCCGATCTCCAGCGCACGTGCACGGGTGAACCACCGAAAACCCACACGTTGGACGCGTCCCCGCACCCAGGCGGTGAGTCGTACTTCTTCGTTCATGGGTGCACGCTAACCGGCCAAATGCACTCGGAGCACTTCGCCCACTGGGGAGTTGGGGTAGCGTCCCCGACCATCGCGCCTCACTCGTACGAGTGAGAAGCACGCACCACAGTGACGACCGCGAGGACCAGAGAACCAGGAAGGCCAGGACATGGGACGCCACCGACGCTCCGCCGCCGGCCGCCCGCACGCGAGCGACTTCGCGCAGGGCTACGCGGAGTACCCGCCGCCCCCCTCGCCTCCCGCACCGGCCGGCGCCCCCCACCACCGCAAGAAGCGCGACGGTGTCCCGCTGCGCACCGGTCTGCTCGGTGCCTCGGCCGCGGTCGCGATGGGCGCGGTCGCGGTGACCACGGGACTGATACCCGGGGGCGGCGGCTTCACGTTCGGCGGCGACGGCAGCAGGGTGCAGGCCGCGGACTCCCCCGACGTCACGGCGCAGGGCGGCACGACGGGCGGTGCGGTCGACGACCGGGCGCCGTCCGCGGCGAGCCGCGACAGGGACCGCTCCACACCGTCCGCGACGCCGTCACGCTCCGCTTCGAGCGCCCCGCCCCGCTCCTCCGAACCGTCGAAGGGCACGCAGCCGTCCCGCACCTCCGCCGAGGACAGCGGCGGCAACGGTACGAGGACGAGGAGCGCGAGCCCGTCGACCTCCGCCCCGTCCACTCCGGCGCGGACGAAGGCGCCCTCCGGTGCGGGCGGTGGCTCGGCGACGACGTCGGAGAAGGCGGCCGCGGCCCAGGTCCTCTCGCTCGTCAACCAGGAGCGTTCCAAGGTGGGTTGCTCCGCGGTGACGGCGGACAGCGGCCTCGCCTCGCTCGCCACGGCGTTCAGCGACGACATGGCCGCGCGGGACTTCTTCGACCACACGGACCCGGACGGGGCGACGCCCTGGGACCGCGCCAAGAAGGCGGGCATCACGGACCTCGGCGGCGAGAACATCGCCCGCGGCCAGGCCAACGCCCAGTCGGTCATGGACTCCTGGATGAACAGCCCCGGCCACAAGGCGAACATCCTGAACTGCGACTTCAAGACCTTGGGCGTCGGCGTGCACTTCGGCTCGGGCGGGCCGTGGTGGACGCAGAACTTCGGCTACTGACGGCCTACCCGACGGTGACCCGCGGCGGACGCTGACAGCGCGGGCAGTAGTAGCTGGACCGGTTCATCCACGGCCGCCGCCTCATGGGCGTCGAGCAGCGCCGGCACGGCAGCCCTTCCCGCCCGTACGCATCGAGCGACCGGTCGAAGTATCCGGACTCCCCATTCACATTCACGTACAGGGCGTCGAAGCTCGTCCCGCCGACGCTCAGCGCCGCGTTCATCACGTCCCTTACGTGGCCCAGGAGTTCGGCCGTGCGGGGGCGGGTGAACGTCGCCGTGGGGCGCTCGTAGTGCAGCTTCGCGCGCCACAGGGCCTCGTCCGCGTAGATGTTGCCGACGCCGCTGATGAGGGACTGGTCGAGCAGGGCCCGCTTGATGGTGCTGCGCTTCGCTCGCAGCGCGGTGTGGAACGCGGCGTCGTCGAAGAGCGGGTCGAGGGGGTCGCGGGCGATGTGCGCGATGACGTCGGGCAAGCCGTGGTCGTCGGTGCCGTGCAGCGAGAGCCCGCCGAAGGTGCGCTGGTCGACGAAGCGCAGCTCCGTGGCGAGCTCGTCGTCGAAGCGGACGCGGATGCGCAGGTGCTTTTCGTCGGGGGCGTCGTGCGGCTGCACCAGGAGCTGGCCACTCATGCCGAGGTGGGCGAGGACGGCGGTGTGGGTGTCCGCCAGGGGCAGCCACAGGTACTTGCCGCGCCGGCTCGGCTCGCCGATCGTCTGCCCCTTGAGCCGGGAGGCGAAGTCCTCGCCGCCCGCGATGTGCCGACGCACGGAGCGGGGATGCAGCACCTCGGCCTCGGCGACCGTCCGCCGCGCCACCCACCGCTCAAGACCGCGCCGGACGACCTCCACTTCGGGCAACTCTGGCACGGGTGTCCTCCGGACGGGAACGGGTGAGCGTGATCCGGGGAGCGTACCGCGCACCCCGGGGGCCCGTGGCCGGGGCCTCCCTCTCGCCCCGCTGCACCGGGCGCCGCCTTGCCCACCCTGCCGCCCTGGGCGGCAGATTGCCCAAGGCGGGGGCGGCCGACCGCAACGGGAGGGGAGCCGTTCCGACGGCGGGATACCCGAGACGGGGTGCGGCACCGGCCGCGAACGGGTGGGGAGCCGTTCCGACGGCGGGATACCCGAGACGGGGTGCGGCACCGGCCGCGAACGGGTGGGGAGCCGTTCCGACGGCGGGATGCCCAGGGCAGGGCGGCACTCGCCGTTCCGGGCGGGGAGTCGGGCTGGGCGACGGTCGCCCGCGGGCGGGGCGGCACCCCCGTGAGGCCGACGCCCCCGGAGGGGGCGGGTGGGTGGGAGATGGGCGGGGGCACGGGCTCGTAGCGCCGGTGCCGGTATTTCAAGCCCCTGCGGCGATTGAGCAGCGGGGTCCGGGGCAGAGCCCCGAGGCCGCAACCCAGGTGCGGCGAAATCAACCCGGCCCGGCGGAGCCCCGAGGCCGCAACGCCGGTGCGGCGAGATCAGCTCGGCCCGGGGCCCCGTGAGCGCAACGCCGGTGCGGCAAGCCTCCGCAACCCCGGTGTCGCAAAGGTGGCCGCGCCGGGGAAACGCGAAGCCCGTCCCTCCGGGTGATCGGGGGGACGGGCTCAGGAAGCGGGGGGCTTACACTCCGGGGGCCGTGTCAACGGCCTCCGCAGCCTCAGCCCGCTCATCCGCGGCAGCGCGAATCGCACGCCACGCGGACTCAGCGGCCTGCTGCTCCGCTTCCTTCTTGCTGCGGCCGGTGCCGGTGCCGTACGAGACGCCTCCGACGCGGGCGGCAGCAGTGAAGGTCTTCTCGTGATCCGGGCCGGTCTCGGAGACCAGGTACTCGGGCACGCCGAGTCCCTCCGTCGCCGTCAGCTCCTGGAGACTGGTCTTCCAGTCCAGGCCGGCACCGAGATTCGAGGACTTCTCGATGAGCGGGTCGAACAGCCGGTGGACGAGTTCGCCCGCCGCGTCCAGACCCTGGTCCAGGTACACCGCACCGATCACCGCTTCAAGGGTGTCGGCAAGGATCGACGCCTTGTCCCGGCCGCCCGTGCCCTCTTCGCCCCGGCCGAGCCGGATGAAGGAGCCCAGGTCGAGCCCACGGCTGACCTCCGCAAGTGCACGCGAATTGACCACCGCGGCCCGCAGCTTGGCCAGTTGGCCTTCCGGCAGGTCGGGGTGGGTGCGGTAGAGAGTGTCGGTGACCACGAGGCCGAGGACCGAGTCGCCCAGGAACTCCAGGCGCTCGTTCGTCGGCAGGCCGCCGTTCTCGTACGCGTACGAACGGTGTGTCAGCGCACGCACCAGAAGGGCGGACTCGAGCTTGTACCCGAGCCGCCCTTCCAGAAGCGTATGGGACGAGGCTGTGGTGTCCACCTTTTTCTTGGCGTCATCCGCCTTCTTGGGGCTCGACACTGTGCCTCTCACCAGCCGCTCAGACCTCGAGGACCTGGCGCTTGTTGTAGGTGCCGCAAGCCGGGCACGCGATGTGCTGCAGCTTGGGCTCCTGGCAACGCTCACACGAAACCAGGGTGGGGACCGCAGCCTTCCACTGCGACCGGCGGTGGCGCGTGTTGCTGCGCGACATCTTCCGCTTCGGAACAGCCACGGCTACTTCTCCTGCTTCTCGTCGACGCCCGCTTGCGCTTCGGCGCCGCTCATCTCGTCCTTCTCGCCGTCCTGGATGGATTCAGCGAGTCCCTGCAAAGCCGCCCAACGGATGTCGACGGCGTCGTGGTGGTGGCCCGGCTCGTCCGAGAGCCGCACTCCGCACTCGGAGCACAGACCCTCACAGTCTTCCTGGCACACCGGCTGCATCGGCAGTGCGAGCACCACCGCATCACGCAGCACCGGCTCGAGGTCGAACAGGCCGTCCTCGAGAAAGAGCCTGTCCTCGTCGTCCTCGGCGTCGTCGCCGGCGTCGTCCTTGGGACGGCCCCGGTCGTCGGCGTCAGGGTACGAGAACATCTCCTGGAAGTCCGCGTCGACCTCTTGGACGACGGGCTCCAGACACCTTACGCACTCCCCCTTGGCCGATGCACGGGCGGTGCCTGTGACAAGCACCCCTTCCATGACCGACTCCAGGCGGAGGTCGAGCTCCACCGGGGCACCTTCCGGCACCTCGATGACCCCCAGGAGACCGAACTCCTTGGGAGCGTCGATCGTGCGGGACAGCCGCTGCATGGCACCAGGACGCCGCCCCAGCTCGTGCGTATCGAACACGAACGGGTTCCGGTGGTCGAGGTGGGTGTTCAGGGCTGGTCCTGCTTTCGTTCTTCGAAGCTCATGTGGGGATTGCCGCCCCGAAATTCCGGGCAGCTCGGAACGCACGTGCTACGCGCGACCGAAGAACCAGGGTACTGGACCTTTCGCTCACGGCCCAATCTGCCCCCGGGGCCCGGCACGGGACCGGCTCAGCGCCCCTGTTCGTACTGCCGCATCTGCTCCAGGCTGATCATGCTCGTGTCGAAGAGACTCGTCTCGTCGAGCGCACCGTCCTGGGCCTGCGGCTGCTGCGGCTGCTGGGGGTCCTGCTGGTACGCATACGGGTCCTGCTGCTGGTGCTGCTGATACGCGTACGGGTCCTGCTGGTACGCCGCGTACGGGTCCTGCTGATACGTGCCGTAGGCGTCCTGCTGGGCGTAGGGCTGCTGCTGGTAGCCGCCGTACGGGTCCTGGCCCTGCTGCGCGTACACCGGCGCGGGCTCGGGGGCCTGGGCCGGGATCTGGGGGACCTGTGGGGGCTGCGGCATCTGCGGCGCCGCGGCGGGCTGCTGGGTCTGGGTGCCGCCGATCTCGGCGAGGCCCGCGAGGTAGTCGGCGTCGCTGGTGTGCGGCTGCCCCTCGCCGTCCACGGCCAGCGTGCCGAGGTCGTCGCTGGCGATGCGGCCGTGCAGCTTCTGCCGGCCCTTGCCGACGGCGTCCAGGGTCTTGGCGAGCACCGCCTCGAAGGCGCCGAGCTTGGCGTCCACGTACGCGTCGGCGTCGCGCCGCAGCGTCTCCGGGTCGTGGCTGCGCTCGGGGGCGTCCTCGTCCTCGTAGCCCGCCTCGTCGACGCCGGGACCCGTGCCCAGCAGCTTCTCGCGGCCGCGGCCGACCGAACCGAGCGTCTTGTTGAGGACGACCTCGAAGTTGGCCAGCTTGGAGTCGACGTAGTCGTCGGCCTCCGCGCGCACCTCCTCGGCCTCCTGGCGGGCCTCGGCGAGGATCCGGTCGGCCTCGGCCTGGGCGCGGCGGGCGATCTCCGTGTCGGCGATCAGGGTGCCGCGCTCGGCGCGGGCGCCCTCGATGATCCGCTCGGCCTCGGCGTGGGCCTGCTCGACCATCTGCTCGCGGCCGCCGATGAGCTCCTGGGCCTGCGCGAGGGAGCCGGGCAGCGCCTGGCGCACCTCTTCGAGCATCGCCAGCAGGTCGGCGCGGTTGATCACGCACGAGGCCGACATGGGCATCGAGCGCGCGCCGCCGACCGTGCCGACGATGTCGTCGAGCTTCTTCTGCACGTCCACCGTGTGCTCGCCACTCTCTCGTCTAGACGCCGGTATGGCTGGGGTGTTGGAGACGGACGAGACGACTGTAAGCCCAATGTGGACGTGCGCGTCACTTCTTGGGGAGGCGCTCCGCCAAAGCCTGGTTGACCTGCTCGGGAACCAGGTGCGAGACGTCGCCGCCCCAGGCCGCGACCTCCTTGACCAGGGAGGACGACAGGAAGCTGTACGTCGGGTTGGTGGGGACGAAGAGGGTCTCCACGCCGGACAGGCCGTTGTTCATCTGGGCCATCTGCAGCTCGTAGTCGAAGTCGCTGACGGCGCGCAGGCCCTTCACGATGGCCGGGATGTCGCGCTGCTTGCAGAAGTCGACGAGGAGGCCGTGGAAGGCCTCCACCTCCACGTTGCCGAACTCGGCCGTGACCTCGCGGATCAGTTCGATCCGCTCCTCGACCTCGAACAGCCCCTTCTTGGACTGGTTGATCATCACCGCGACGTGCACGACGTCGTAGAGCTTGGAGGCTCGGGCAATGATGTCGAGGTGGCCGTTGGTGATGGGGTCGAACGACCCCGGACAGACTGCGCGGCGCACGGGAAGTCCCTCGCTCTCCGGTCCGGTCATCGTGCGTCGTCGCACGTGAGGGTGGTGTTCAAGGCGGCGCGACCGTACCAAAACGTGCCCTCGCCGTAGCGACGGGACCTCAGGCCCTCGAAGCCGTCCGGCCACCGGAATTCGCCGCCTCTGGTGCTGCGTTCCACGGTGACGAGCGCTTCGTCCGCGAGCCAGCCCCCGGTGCGGAGTGTGAGCAGTATCTCGCGAAGATCGTCGTCGGAGACGGCGTACGGAGGGTCGAGAAATACCAGGTCGTAGGGGGTGGTTGGGGGCGGGCCCGCGATGATTTGCTCCGCTTTTCCGGTACGGGCCTCGGCTCCGGGCAGGCCGATCGCGCGGATGTTCTCGCGGATGGTGCGGGCGGCGCGGGCGTCCGCCTCGACGAGCAGGGCGTGCGCGGCGCCGCGGGAGAGCGCCTCCAGGGCGACGGCGCCGGAACCCGCGTACAGGTCGGCGACCCGGGTGCCGTCGAGGCTGCCGCCGAGCAGTGCCTGCCAGGTGGAGAAGAGGCCCTCGCGTGCTCGGTCGGAGGTGGGTCGGGTGCCGTTGCCCGGCGGTACGGCGAGGCGGCGTCCGCCGGCCGTCCCGGCGATCACGCGGGTCATCGCGCTACGTCCTTGTCTTCCGTACGACTTCTGCTGTCACGTCAGTGCAGGTCCAGTCTGTCAGGACGCCGACACACCTCGCCTGCCGGGCAGTGGGGCCGGCCGCCCTTACGCCACGGGGCTCCGCCTCAATCGCCGGCGGGGCTGATTTCACCGAACCGGCGTTGCGGACTCGGGACTCCGCCCCGGCCCCCGCGCCTCAATCGCCGGCGGGGCTTGAAATACCCACCCGCGGCAGCCGTCCCCGACTTGGGCAATCTGCCGCCACCGCGCCTCCCCACCCCGACGGTCGGCCGTCACCGCCTTGGGCAATCTGCCGCCTCATGGGGTCTCCCCTGCTCGGAGCTTGTCGGAGAGCTTGGGGAAGGCAGGGTGGGCAAGGCGGCCCCCGGTGCCGCGCAACGAGGAGGCGGGTCCGGCCCCGCAGGGGGTCAGCCCTTGTCCAGGTACTGTTCCCGTTCCTCGTCCAGGAGGGCGTTCAACGCCGTCCGCAGGCCGGGCAGACGGTCGAGCTCGGGGTCGGCCGTGACCACTCTCGTCGCCTCCTCCCGCGCCTCCGCGATGATCTCCTCGTCCTCGATCACGGCGAGCATCCGCAGGGACGAGCGCACACCGGACTGCGCCTGGCCCAGGACATCGCCCTCCCGGCGCTGCTCCAGGTCGATCCGGGAGAGCTCGAACCCGTCGAGCGTGGAGGCGACCGCGCCGAGGCGGGCGCGCGCCGGGCTCGCCTCCGGCATCTCGGTGACCAGCAGGCACAGGCCCGCCGCCGAGCCTCGGCCGACGCGGCCCCGCAACTGGTGGAGCTGCGAGACACCGAACCGGTCGGCGTCCATGATCACCATCGCCGTCGCGTTCGGCACGTTCACCCCGACCTCGATGACCGTCGTCGCCACCAGGACATCCGTCTCCCCCGCGGCGAAGCGGCGCATCACGGCGTCCTTGTCGTCGGGCTGCATGCGCCCGTGCAGGACCTCGACCTTGAGGCCCTGGAGCGGGCCGCGCGCCAGGTCCTCCGCGACCTCGAGCACCGCGAGCGGCGGCCGCTTCTCCGCCTCGTCCTCGGCGGACTGCTTCTTGGCGGCGCCCTTCTTGGGCTTCTCGTCCTCGTCGTCGCCGATCCGGGGACAGACCACGTACGCCTGGTGCCCCTTGCTGACCTCCTCTCGTACGCGCTCCCACGCGCGCGCGAGGAAGTGCGGCTTGTCGGCGGCGGGTACGACATGGCTGGCGATCGGCGAGCGGCCGGCCGGGAGCTGGTCGAGTACGGACGTCTCCAGATCGCCGAAGACCGTCATGGCGACCGTGCGCGGAATCGGCGTCGCCGTCATGACCAGGAGGTGCGGCGGCTGCTTGCCCTTGGAGCGCAGCGCGTCGCGCTGTTCCACGCCGAAGCGGTGCTGCTCGTCCACGACGACCAGGCCCAGATCGTCGAAGAGCACCTTGTCCTCGATCAGCGCGTGCGTACCGATGACGATGCCCGCCTCGGCCGTGGCCAGGTCGAGCAGGGCCTGGCGGCGGGCGGCCGTGCCCATGGAGCCGGTGAGCAGGACGACCTTGGTGGCGTGCTCGGCGCCGCCCAGCATGCCGCCCTCCGCCAGCTCGCCCATCATCTCGGTGATGGAGCGGTGGTGCTGCTGGGCGAGGACCTCGGTGGGCGCGAGCATCGCGGCCTGTCCGCCCGCGTCGACGACGGCGAGCATGGCGCGCAGCGCCACCATCGTCTTACCACTGCCCACCTCACCCTGGAGCAGCCGGTGCATCGGGTGCTCGGTGGCCAGGTCGTCGAAGATCTCCTTGGAGACCTTCTGCTGGCCTTCGGTGAGCGTGAAGGGCAGCTTCGCGTCGAACGCGGTCAGCAGTCCGTTCTCCTGCGGTACGCGCGGGGCGGCCGTCAGCTGCGTCTCCGCGAACCGGCGCCGGGCGAGGGCCACTTGGAGGACGAACGCCTCGTCCCACTTGAGGCGGTCCCGGGCGTCGGCGATGTCGTCCTTCGTCTGCGGCCGGTGGATCTTCAGCAGGGCCTCGGGCAGCGGCACCAGACCGCGGCCCTCGCGCAGCGACTCGGGCAGCGGGTCCTCGGCCTCGCGCGCGCTGGGCAGCACCAGGTCGACGGCCTTGGCGATCTTCCAGGACTCCAGCTTGGCCGTGGCCGGGTAGATCGGCAGCAGCGCCCCGGCCCACGAGCCGACGGCTTCGGCGGCCTCGTCCGAGGACTCGGCGTTGAGCAACTGATAGGCGGGGTGCGCCAGTTGCATCTTCCGGTTGAAGACCGAGGCCTTGCCGGCGAACATCGCGCGCGTGCCGGGCAGCAGGTCCTTGTGCGGCTTGTGGATGCCGCGGCCGAAGAAGACGAGCTGGAGCTGGCCGCTGCCGTCGGTGATGGTGACTTCGAGGCGCTGGCCCCTGCCGCCGTTGAACTTCAGGATGCGGGCGGTCGCGACCTGCGCGACGACCGTCACGTGCTCGTCCAGCGGCAGGTCCGCGAGGCGGGTGAGCTCGCCCCGCTCGGCGTATCTGCGCGGGTAGTGGTGGATCAGGTCACCGACCGTGTGCAGGCCTAGATGCTCGGCCATCACCTTCGCGGTGGCGGGGCCGAGCACCTTCTTCAGTGGTTCTTCGAGCGCGGGCACGAGATCCATTGCACACCACGCCACTGACAATCACCGTCCTCCCCCGCGAACACCGGGGTCGGCGGGCCTCACCAGCGCGGCACGGCCGGGTCGAATGCGGGCCGGAAGCGGCGCATGTAGGCGGTGTCGTCGCGGTCGAGTTCCACGCCGAGGCCGGGCGAGGTGGGTCATGGCCGCGAGGCTGATGCCCAGATGCGAGTTGGAGTGCATGGAAAGGCCCATGCCGAACGTCTCGCAGATCGCGCGCCGAGCCGCTGGGACCGCCGCAGGCCGCCCCAGAAGTGGTGGTCGGAGAGCACCACCTGGACGGCGTCCCGGCGCACGGCGGGCGGCAGGTGCTCGAAGGCGACCACGCACATGTTGGTGGCGAGCGGCATCGACACCTCGCGGGCGACGCGGGCCATGCCCTCGATGCCGGGCGTCGGGTCCTCCAGGTACTCGACGACACCGTCGAGCTCCTGCCCCACCTTGACCGAACTGGCCACGCTCCAGGCCCCGTTGGGGCCGAGGCGCAGCGGCAGCCCGGGGAAGGCGGCGCGCAGCACCCGGACCGCCTCGCGCGTCGATGATGCGCCGCGCCTGCCGGACCAGGCCGTCCGGATCGAGGGCCGCGCCCCACTCGTCGTCCTCCTGCCCGGGGTGGCCCGCCCACTTGTAGAAGAGGTACGCGCTGTAGGCGACGCGGTCGCGCACGGCGCCGCCCAGCAGGTCGCTCACCGGGCGGCCGACGGCCTTGCCCTGAAGGTCGAGCGCGGCGACCTCGAAGGGCGAGACGACCCGGTCGGCGAGCGAGCTGTCGGTCACGCCGCTGTCGGCGGCGAGCGACTCGCCACCGTAGGCCCCCCCCCCCCGAGCCCGCACAGGCCGCTGTCGGTCACCACCTCGACGACCGAGCGCAGCGCGAACGGTTCGTGCTGTGTATGCGACTCGGTGATCTGGCGCAGCGGTGGCGGCGCGCAAAACAGCAAAGGCCCGGCCTCCCGGCCGGGCCCCCCGCGCGAACCGCTCTACTCGACGCCGATCAGCATCAGCGCCGACTGCCGCCCACCGCGGTACACGACCGTGTCCACGGCCAGGTACGACTCGCGCACGTGCTGTTCGAGCCCGGCCGCGACCTCGTCGGAGACCTCCTCGCCGAGGACGAGCGTGACGAGTTCGCCGCCCGCCGCGAGCATCCGGTCGAGGACCGTGCGGGCCGTCGCCCGCACCTCGCCGCCGATGACCGCCACGTCGCCGTCGATCAGGCCGAGGACGTCCCCGGCCTGGCAGATGCCCGCCATGGTCCACGACTGCCGCTCGGCGACGGCCAGTTCGCCGTACCGGGTCGCCCCCGCGGCGGAGGTCATCGCCACGACGTCCTCGTCGAAGCGCCGGTCGGGCTCGTGGACGGCGAGCGCGGCGATGCCCTGGACCGCAGAGCGGGTCGGGATGAGCGCGATCCGCAGGCCCTCGGAGCGGGCCTGCTCGGCCGCCGCGGCGGCGGTGTGCCGCAGCTCGGCATCGTTGGGCAGCAGCACCACCTCGCGCGCGTGGGCCCGCCGTATCGCGTCGACGAGCTCCCCGCTGGCGGGCGGTTCGCCGGGCCGGTCGGGCACGGTCGTGGCGCCCGCCTCCGTGTACAGGTCCGCGAGCCCGTCGCCCGGCACGACCGCGACGACGGCCCGCTGTGCGCGCTCGCGCGGCGCCGAGGCGTGCGTCGCGTGCACGTCGCCGAGCCCGAAGTGGGTGATGCGGATGCGGTGCGGCCGCCCGGCCTCGACGCCCGCCTCCACGGCCGCGCCCGCGTCGTCCACATGCACGTGGACGTTCCACAGGCCGTCCCCGCCGACGACGACGAGCGAGTCCCCGAGGGCGTCGAGCCGGGTCCGCAGCCGGGCCACCGCCTCGTCGTCCGCCTCCAGCAGGTAGATCACCTCGAAGGCGGGGCCGGCCGCGCCTTCGTCCTCGGGGCATTCGAGCAGCGCCCCGTCGGGTACGGCGGCCACGCGCGCGTGGCCGCCCGCTCCACGGTGACGGACCGGCGCCGCCTCCCCCGAGACCGCCTCGCTCAGCGCCCCCAGGACGGCCACGAGCCCCCGCCCGCCCGCGTCCACGACCCCGGCGCTGCTCAGGGCCGCGAGCTGCCCGGGCGTCGCGTCCAGCGCCACGCACGCGCCTTCGTAGGCGGCCCTGACGACGGCCCGGCAGTCCCCGTCGACCTCGGAGGCGGCCGCCGCAGCCGCCGTCGCCACGGTCAGGACGGTGCCCTCCACGGGGTGGGCGACCGCCTCGCGCGCGGCCTCGGCCGCCCGGCCCAGCGCCAGCCGCAGGGCATCCGCGTCGGCGCCCGCGGCGTGATCTCCCTCACCGGCCCCGTCTGCCGCGAGGACCTGCGCCATCCCCCGGAGCAGCTGCGCGAGGATCGTCCCTGAGTTGCCGCGGGCGCCGATGAGGGCGCCGTGCGCCATGGCGCGCATCACTTCGGGGAGCGCGGGAGCGGCCGGTTCGGGCCCCGCCTCGAGCCCGGTGAAGACCGCTTCGACCGCCTGGTGCGCGGACTCGAGGGTCAGATAGAGATTGGTGCCGGTGTCCCCGTCGGCGACCGGATACACGTTGATCGCGTCTATCTCGGCCCGGTCGCGGCCCAGCGCCTCCAGGGCGAGTGAGCACCAGGCGCGCACCGCGATCACGTCGAGCACCTGCGGCACCTGCGCCTCCTCGAGCAGCTGGACTGGCACCGCAGAGTAGACCGCGGAAGGTGAGCGTCCGGAAAGCGGGCCCGGCCCGGAAGGCGCTCCCGACCTGGTCCGGAGCCCGGGCGGGGCGTCCCACCAGCCATGGTAGTTTCGTTCTACCGACGCAGCCGTTGTATGCTGCTCGGGTTGCCCGATATCCGTCGGGCCATCCCCTGGCACCGCCACTCAGATCCTCCGATCCTGATCCCGGCATGCCGGGATCAACCGTAAGTGCATCTGAAGTCTTTGGAGTGACCCGTGGCTGCCAACTGCGACGTCTGCGGCAAGGGGCCGGGCTTCGGCAACAACATCTCGCACTCGCACCGCCGTACGCCCCGTCGCTGGAACCCGAACATCCAGCGTGTGCGTGCAGTGGTCGGTGGGACGCCGAAGCGCCTCAACGCCTGCACCTCGTGCATCAAGGCCGGCAAGGTCTCGCGCTGACGTAACGCTTAGCGCGGCCACCTAGCTGGTTGCTTGAAAAAGCCGGTCCCCTCGGGGACCGGCTTTTTTCTGTCCCCGTGCCCGTCGGAGCCGGATTCCGCGGGTGCGGGCGGGCGGGCCCGCACCCGCGCCTCACGACTCGATCTCGTACCCGTCCCCGAAGTGGTCCCAGCCGCCCTGGTTCGTCCACGGCGCCCCGTCCACGGTCACCTGGGACAGCGCGGAGGGACCCAGGACCTCGCCGATCACCTTCCAGCGGGCGGGCAGCTTCACGGACGGCGGGAAGGTGGCCACGATCGCGTGGTCCTCGCCGCCGGACAGCACCCACTGCAGCGGGTCGACGCCGACGGCCTGGCCGATGTCGCTCATCTGCGAGGGCACGTCCACCTGCCCCGACTTGATGTCGATGCGGACCTTGCTCGACTCCGCGATGTGCCCCAGGTCGGCGATGAGCCCGTCGCTCACGTCACACATGGCGGTGGCTCCGAGCCCGGCCGCCGCGGGACCCGCGTGGTACGGCGGTTCGGGGCGGCGGTGCGCCTCCACGAAGGCGCGGGGCGAGCGGAAGCCACGGGAGAGCACCGCGTATCCGGCGGCGGACCAGCCGAGCCACCCGGTCACGGCCACGACGTCGCCGGGTTGTGCGCCGGCGCGTGTCACCGGCTCGTGGCCCTGCATGTCGCCGAGCGCGGTGATCGCCACGGTGATCGTGTCGCCGCGCACGACATCGCCGCCGACGACGGCAGCACCCGCCACCTGGCACTCGTCGCGCAGCCCGTCCATCAGCTCCGAGGGCCAGGACGCGGGCAGTTCGGCGGGCACCACGAGGCCGAGGAGCAGCGCGGTGGGCACGGCGCCCATGGCCGCGATGTCGGCGAGGTTCTGCGCGGCGGCCTTGCGCCCGACGTCGTACGCGGTGGACCAGTCGCGCCTGAAGTGCCGGTTCTCCAGCAGGACGTCCGTGCTGGCGACGACCCTGCGGTCCGGTGCGGCGATCACGGCGGCGTCGTCGCCGGGACCGATGCGTACGGCCGGGGTGGTGGTGAGCCGGGAGGTCAGCTCCCGGATGAGGCCGAACTCCCCCAACTCGCCGACGGTGCCCTTCATGCGCGTGCTGCCCTTTCTGCCCCGGTTCGCTGCCGACCGCCAGGGCCGTCTGCCACGGTCCGCTTGCGGTCGCGGGCCGTCTCTGTCATGGGTACGGTTCTTGTCACGGGCCTGCCTTCCACGTCCGTCGGACGCCACAGCCGCCACCGGGTCTCCCCGCGACGAGCGGTGACGCGATAACGTGGCGTCCCTTCTCCCCACATGATCCGCGTGATGATCCTCGTGGCCGCCCTGGAGGTTCCGTGGTACAGGCG
Organism: Streptomyces sp. NPDC059897; assembly: GCF_042730865.1. NCBI lineage: Bacteria > Bacillati > Actinomycetota > Actinomycetes > Kitasatosporales > Streptomycetaceae > Streptomyces > Streptomyces sp. NPDC059897. The sequence continues at coordinate 170,756 of NZ_JBHWKQ010000013.1, forward strand.
TACATCCTGATCCAGACCGAAGTAGGCAAGGCGTCGACCGTCGCCGAGCTGATCGGGAAGATTCCAGGAGTGATCCAGGCCGAGGACGTCACCGGCCCCTACGACGTGATCGTGCGCGCTCAGGCGGACACGGTCGACGATCTCGGCCGCATGGTGGTCGCCAAGGTCCAGCAGGTGGACGGCATCACGCGCACTCTGACCTGCCCGGTCGTCCACCTGTAGCCCCCGTCTACGCTGTGCCGGTGAAGTCATATCGTCACCGGATCCGGCACGGCCGGCTGAGCCGCCTGTCCATCGCGGTGCCCTCGCTCTCCTTGCTGATCGCCACCGCGGGCTGCGCTTCGACGGACGAGGCACCCGAGGCGGCGGTCCCCACTCCGGACGCGAAGGCCGCCAAGCTGTGCCGGAACCTGGACGAGGTCCTGCCGAAGAAGGTCGACGGACTCGAGCGCAACGATCCCGAACCGGGCTCGGAGCTCACCGCGGCGTGGGGAAGCCCCGCGATCATACTGCGCTGCGGCGTGCCGTGGCCCGACGCGGCGTTGAAGACGAGCAGCAACACGGCGACGATCGACGGCGTCGGCTGGGTCGCGGACGAACTCGACGACGGCGCGCAGCGCATGACGACGGGCGGCCGGCTCGCCTACGTAGAGGTGACGATCCCCAAGGACGAGGTGGCCAGGAGCGGGGCGGGCTCCCTGGTCGACCTCGCCGGCCCCATCAAGAAGGCGATCCCCAAGGGGATCGCCGACTAGAACGCCTGTCATGGAAGCCGCGGTCTACCGCAGTCCGGTCGACCGCCGCAGCGCCGCCTGGATGAGCCGGTCCACCAGCTCCGGGTAGCCGACCCCGGTCTCCTGCCACATCCGCGGGTACATGGAGATCGGCGTGAAGCCCGGCAGGGTGTTGATCTCGTTGATGACGAACTCGCCGTCCTCGTCGAGGAAGAAGTCCGCGCGCACGAGCCCCTCGCAGGACATCGCCTCGAAGGCGTCGACGGCGAGCCTGCGGACCTCGGCGGTCTGCTCCTCGCTCAGCGGCGCGGGCACGATGCCGGCCGCGGAGTCGATGTACTTCGCCTCGAAGTCGTAGAAGGCGTGGGAGTCGGCCGGCGGGATCTCCGCGGGCACGGAGGCGCGCGGCCCGTCCTCGAACTCCAGGACACCGCACTCGATCTCGCGCCCGACGATGCCCGCCTCGACGATCACCTTCGGGTCGTGCTCACGGGCGGTCTCGATCGCCTCGTCGAGGCCCTCGAAGGAGTCGACCTTCGTGATGCCGATCGAGGAGCCCGCGCGCGCGGGCTTGATGAACAGCGGCCAGCCGTGGTCCCCGACGAAGTCGGCGACGCGGCGGCGGGCACCGTCCTGATCCTGCTCCCACTCGCGGGGCCGGATCACCAGGTAGGGCCCCACCTTCAGTCCGAAGGACGTGAAGATGCGCTTCATGTACTCCTTGTCCTGGCCGACGGCCGAGGAGAGCACACCGCAGCCGACGTACGGGGTTCCGGAGAGGTCCAGGAGGCCCTGGATGGTGCCGTCCTCGCCGTACGGGCCGTGCAGCACGGGGAAGACCACGTCGACCTCGCCGAGGGCCTTGGGGACCGATCCCGGCTCGTTGTAGACGACTTCGCGGGAGCCCGGGTCGACCGGGAGCACCACGCCGCCCTCGGGCGACTCGGCGAGATCGGCGACGTCCGGCACCTGGCGGTCGGTGATGGCCATCCGCTCGGGATCGTCCGCCGTCAGCGCCCAGCGCCCCTCGCGCGTGATGCCGATGGGCAGCACGTCGTACTTGGAGCGGTCGATGGCGCGCAGCACGGCGCCCGCCGTGACCACGGAGACGCCGTGCTCGGAGCTGCGGCCACCGAAGACGACGGCCACGCGCGGCTTGGGCCCACCTGCGGTGGACGCAGGGCTCTGGGGGAGGTTCTCGCTGCTCATATCGCGTTGAGCGTACCTGCTGGTAGTACGAGAGTCAGCGCCCGCGGAGTCTCGCCGTGCCGCCGTCGCTCAGCGTCGTTCCGGCTTGGCGGAGCGCGACATGAGCTCCTTCACCGCGACGACCGGGGACTTGCCCTCGTGGACGATCGCGACGACGGTCTCCGTGATCGGCATGTCGACGTCGTGACGGCGCGCCAGGTCGAGCACCGACTCGCAGGACTTGACGCCCTCCGCGGTCTGCTTGGTGACCGCGATCGTCTCCTGAAGGGTCATGCCCTTGCCGAGGTTCGTGCCGAACGTGTGGTTGCGCGACAGCGGCGAGGAGCAGGTGGCCACCAGGTCACCGAGGCCGGCGAGCCCGGAGAACGTCAGCGGGTCCGCGCCCATGGCGAGCCCGAGCCGCGTCGTCTCCGCGAGCCCGCGCGTGATGAGCGAGCCCTTCGTGTTGTCGCCGAGCCCCATGCCGTCCGCGATGCCGACGGCGAGCCCGATCACGTTCTTGACCGCGCCGCCGAGCTCACAGCCGACCACGTCGGTGTTCGTGTACGGCCTGAAGTACGGGGTGTGGCAGGCGACTTGGAGCCGCTGGGCCACTTCCTCGTCGCGGCAGGCGACGACCGCGGCGGCGGGCTGCCGGGCGGCGATCTCGCGCGCGAGGTTGGGCCCGGTGACGATCGCGATGCGGTCCTCGCCGACCTTCGTGACGTCCTCGATGACCTCGCTCATGCGCATCGCCGAGCCGAGCTCGACGCCCTTCATGAGCGAGACGAGGACGGTGTCGGGAGCGAGCAGCGGCGCCCACTCCCCCAGGTTCTGGCGCAGCGTCTGCGAGGGCACCGCGAGCACCGTGAAGTCGGCGTCCGCCGCGGCCTCGGCCGGGTCGGAGGTCGCCCGCACGTTCTCCGGGAGCTCGACGCCGGGCAGGTAATCGGGGTTCGTACGCGTGGAGTTGACGGCCTCGGCGAGCTCGGCGCGGCGGGCCCAGAGGGTGACGTCGCAGCCCGCGTCCGCGAGCACCATCGCGAAGGCGGTGCCCCAGGAGCCGGTGCCGAAGACGGCGGCCTTCACGGGTCGGGTCACTTGCTGCTCTCCTCGCTCGTACCGCCGGCGGGCGCCGAACTCTCCTTGGCCGCCTGCGACTTGCGGCGCTGCTCGATGCGCGCCTCACGCGGGTCGTACCGCTTCTGCGGGGCCTTCTCGCCGCGCAGCACCTCCACCTCGGCGGTGATCGCGGTCATGATGACCTCGGTCACCTCCTTCAGGATCTCCGGCGTGATCTCCCTGTCGTAGTACGCGGAGAGGTCGACGGGCGCACCGGCGAGCACATGGTGCGTCTTGCGCGGGAAGAAGTCCGGCTTCTTGGAGTACGGCGCGAGCGCTTCGGTGGCGCCCCACTGGCCGACCGGAATCACCGGGCATTTCGTCTGGAGGGCCACGCGCGCGACGCCTGTCTTACCGGTCATCGGCCACAGTTGCGGGTCGCGGGTAAGCGTTCCTTCGGGATAGAAGGCGACGCACTCGCCGCGCTCCACCGCGTCGATCGCGGCACGGAAGGCGCTCAGCGCGTTCGTGGACTCGCGATAGACGGGAATCTGTCCGGTGCCGCGCATCGCGGCGCCCACGAACCCCTTCCTGAAGAGGCCGTGCTTGGCGAGGAAACGCGGGACCCGTCCCGTGTTGTACTGAAAGTGGGCGTAGAGGAACGGGTCCAGATGCGAATTGTGGTTGACCGCGGTGATAAAGCCTCCGTCGGCCGGAATGTTCTCCATTCCACGCCAGTCCCGCTTGAACAGAACCACCAGCGGTGGTTTGCAGAGGACCGCGGCGAAGCGGTACCAGAAGCCGATTCTGCGGCGGGACACTCGGACACCTTCCTCTAAGGGGGTCTACGGGCGCACAAGTGTCGCCCCCGACCACCGGTCTGTCGAGAACACCGTACGCCCGCACCGAAGGACGCACCTCATGCACAGGTCACAATGGGCGCGTGCAGTGGACCCTGGTGATACCGCTGAAACCGCTGGTGCGGGCGAAGAGCAGGCTGGCCCCGACAGCGGGAGACGCCGTGCGCCCCGGCCTCGCCCTGGCGTTCGCCCAGGACACCGTGGCCGCCGCGGGCGCCTGCGCGGCGGTGCGGGATGTGGTGGTCGTCACGGACGATTCCCGCGCGGAGCGCGAACTGACGGCCCTGGGCGCCCACGTGGTCCCGGACAGCCCGCAGGCGGGCCTCAACGCCGCTCTCGCACACGGCGCGGCCGCCGTGCGCTCCCGCCGCCCCTCCGCCGCCATGGCCGCCCTGAACGCCGATCTGCCGGCACTGCGCCCAGCGGAATTGGCCCGCGTTCTCTCGGCGGCCGCCGCATTTCCCCGCGCATTTCTGCCCGACGCCGCCGGAATCGGCACAACGCTCTTGTCGGCGACCCCCGGCTCGGAATTGCTGCCCGCATTCGGCGGGGCCTCGCGCGCCCGCCACACGGCGTCCGGCGCCGCGGAACTCCCCGTCGAAGGCGTCGACTCCGTACGCCAGGACGTCGACACCGGCGAGGACCTGCGGGCGGCGCTCGCCCTGGGCGTGGGCCCGCACACCGCGCGGGCCGCGGCGGGGCTCCTGATCCCGGACTGAGTACGCTGCCCGTATGCAGGCCACCGCGTACACGTACGACTCCGAAACCCGTGCCGGCAGCGTCCTTCTGGACGACGGCACGCCCGTCTCCTTCGACGCCGCCGCCTTCGACGCGGGCGGCCTGCGGCTGCTGCGCCCCGGACAGCGGGTGCGTATCGAGGTTCAGGGAGAGGGAGAGGCGCGGCGGATCACCCTGGTGACCCTGCAGACCTTCTAACCCCATGTGGGGTCCGCAGAGGCCCCTGAAAACACACCGCGGGCCGGTCTCCCCGGAGGGAGCCCGGCCCGACGCGTGAGCAACCTTGTGGCGTACGCCCGAGAAGCGACTTACTTCTTGCGGGCGGTGGCCTTCTTGGCGGTGGTCTTGCGCGCCGTCGACTTCTTGGCGGGGGCCTTCTTGGCCGTGGCCTTCGTGGCGGGCGCCGTCTTCTTCGCGGTGGCCTTCTTCGCCGGGGCGGCCTTCTTGGCGGTGGTCTTCTTCGCCGTGGCCTTCTTGGCGGTGGTGGCCTTCTTGGCCGGGGCCGCCTTCTTGGCCGGAGCCGCCTTCTTGGCGGTGGTCTTCTTCGCCGTGGTCTTCTTGGCGGCGGCGGTGGTCTTCTTCGCCGTCGTCTTCTTGGCGGTGGTCTTCTTGGCGGTGGCCTTCTTCGCGGCCGCCTTCTTGACCGTCGCCGAAGCGCCGCCGCTCAGGCTGCCCTTGGGCGCCTTCTTGACCGCGACGTCGTTCTTCGGGAGCTTCTTCGAGCCCGCGACGAGGTCCTTGAAGCCCTGGCCGGCGCGGAAACGCGGCACCGAGGTCTTCTTGACCCGGACGCGCTCGCCGGTCTGCGGGTTACGGGCGTAGCGGGCCGGGCGGTCGACCTTCTCGAACGAGCCGAAGCCCGTCACGGAGACACGGTCACCGCTGACCACGGAACGCACGATGGCGTCGAGTACGGCGTCGACGGCGTCAGCGGCCTGCTGACGGCCGCCAACCTTGTCGGCAATGGCTTCTACGAGCTGCGCCTTGTTCACGTCTTCCCCTTCGGAGACATTGCCGGAACGAATCTCTTTCGCACCGGCTTTTTCGCACGTTAGGCAGATATATACCGCAAATCAAACGCGAAACGGGCTAATCACCCTTGTGCCGCAACGAACTGGGCAGTCTCAGAGTTCCTCTTCAGTGATCGAGCCCTCTTCGAAGTCGTCGAGGTCCGCCATGAATCGCTCCAGACGCCTTGCCGCACCGGCGAGATCGTGTTTGGCCGCGGCCGTGACGGCCAGCAGCTTCCGGGTCAGCGCCATCCGTACGCCCTCCGGGACTTGCAGTGTGCGCACTCTGGCGTGCGCTTCCTTGAGTTGGTCCGCGACCGCCGCGTACAGCTGGAGTTGGCCGTCGTGTTCCATGCACAGATTGTGCCATCTGGGGCGAGTTGTCGCCTCCGCAGGGTGCAACTCCCGCCCCAGAGGGCCCTTCTGGAGCCTTTCACGACGTGCCCGCCGCGAGCGGCACCGAAGCACGCGTACCCCTGGAACACCCTTGGTATTCAAGGGAGTTGAGACACCCCGGCGGACCCACGGACGGCCCCTGGGAAGGGGTTTGGAGCCGAACACAGAAGTACCCCCAACCGGTGCACGATTGGGGGTACGGGGCCCTGTGGAAGTGGCCTGAATAAGCCTTGCCCGGCTACGGATCCGTTAGGGAGCCGTAGGAGTCGGCCGGCTCAGACCTGGACCGTCTGCGGCTTGAAGGACGGGCGCTTCGCCTCGTAGGCGGCGATGTCGTCCTCGTTGCGCAGCGTGATGCTGATGTCGTCGAGCCCGTTGAGCAGCCGCCAGCGGGAGTTCTCGTCCAGCTCGAAGGAGGCGGTGACGCCCTCGGCCCGAACTTCGCGCTCCTGCAGGTCGACCGTGATCTCGGCCTGCGGGTCCTTCTCCACCAGCTCCCACAGCTGGTCCACGACCTTCTGGTCGAGAACCACGGTCAGCAGACCGTTCTTGAGGGAGTTGCCGCGGAAGATGTCCGCGAAGCGGGAGGAGATGACGGCCTTGAAGCCGTAGTTCTGGAGGGCCCAGACGGCGTGCTCACGGGAGGAACCGGTGCCGAAGTCGGGGCCGGCCACCAGGACGGTGGCACCCTCGCGCTCGGGCCGGTTGAGCACGAACTCGGAGTCCTTGCGCCAGGCCTCGAACAGACCGTCCTCGAACCCGTCCCGCGTCACCTTCTTGAGCCAGTGGGCGGGGATGATCTGGTCGGTGTCGACGTTGCTGCGGCGCAGCGGGACGGCCCGGCCGGTGTGCGTGGTGAATGCTTCCATGACTGATCAGACTCCAGCGGCGACAGGGGTGTCGGACAGGTCGGCGGGCGAGGCCAGATGGCCCAGCACGGCGGTGGCCGCGGCGACCTGGGGCGAGACCAGGTGGGTGCGGCCGCCCTTGCCCTGCCGGCCCTCGAAGTTGCGGTTGGAGGTGGACGCGGAGCGCTCGCCGGGAGCGAGTTGGTCCGGGTTCATGCCCAGGCACATGGAGCAGCCCGCGTAGCGCCATTCGGCGCCGGCCTCCTTGAAGACCTTGTCCAGGCCCTCGTCGACGGCCTGCAGGCCCACGCGCGCGGAGCCCGGGACGACCAGCATCCGTACGCCGTCGGCGATTTTGCGGCCCTTGAGGATCTCGGCGACGGCGCGCAGGTCCTCCATGCGGCCGTTGGTGCACGAGCCTACGAAGACGGTGTCGACCTTGACGTCGCGCAGCGCCTGCCCGGCCTCCAACCCCATGTACTCCAGGGCCTTTTCGGCGGCGAACCGCTCCGAAGCGTCTTCGTACGAAGCCGGGTCGGGGATGTTCGCCGAAAGGGGCGCTCCCTGACCGGGGTTGGTGCCCCAGGTGACGAACGGCGACAGCTCGTCGGCCTTGATGAAGACCTCGGCGTCGAAGACCGCGTCGTCGTCCGTCTTCAGCGTCTTCCAGTACGCGACGGCCTCGTCCCACTCCGCGCCCTTGGGGGCGTGCGGACGGCCTTCCAGGTACGCGAAGGTGGTCTCGTCGGGGGCGACCATGCCCGCGCGGGCGCCGGCCTCGATGGACATGTTGCAGATGGTCATCCGCGCTTCCATCGACAGCTTCTCGATGGCCGAGCCGCGGTACTCCAGGATGTAGCCCTGGCCGCCGCCGGTGCCGATCTTCGCGATGATGGCGAGGATCAGGTCCTTGGCGGTGACACCCTCGGGCAGTTCGCCGTCGACGGTGATCGCCATCGTCTTCGGGCGCCACATCGGCAGCGTCTGCGTGGCCAGCACGTGCTCGACCTGCGAGGTGCCGATGCCGAACGCCAGGCCGCCGAAGGCGCCGTGCGTCGAGGTGTGGGAGTCGCCGCACACGACGGTGGTGCCCGGCTGCGTCAGGCCCAGCTGCGGGCCCACGACGTGCACGACGCCCTGCTCGACGTCGCCCAGGGAGTGCAGGCGGACCCCGAACTCGGCGGCGTTCTTGCGCAGCGTCTCCAGCTGCACGCGCGAGACCGGGTCGGCGATCGGCTTGTCGATGTCGAGGGTCGGGGTGTTGTGGTCCTCGGTGGCGATGGTGAGGTCGGTGCGCCGCACCTGGCGGCCCGCCTGCCGGAGGCCGTCGAAGGCCTGCGGGCTGGTCACCTCGTGCAGCAGGTGCAGATCGATGAAGAGGAGGTCGGGCTCGCCCTCGGCGCGCCGGACGACGTGGTCGTCCCAGACCTTCTCCGCGAGTGTCCTACCCATCGCTTTCCCTCCGGCCGGCTTGAGGTGCGCCGGCCCAACTAGAGATTCGGATCGCCGTCGCCCGTACCCCTCGTGCCGGACGCCGACGGCCGGGCCCGTTTGGTCCACGGGCCGGTGTGACGTACAGGGTGGCAAGTTCCACGGAAAATTGAACTTGCGTTTCACAGAGTGAGACGGGAGTATCGACGCATGGACAACAGTAGCGGCGTCGGCGTTCTGGACAAGGCAGCCCTTGTCCTGGGCGCTCTGGAGTCCGGACCCGCGACCCTCGCAGGCCTTGTCGCGGCCACCGGACTGGCAAGACCCACAGCCCACCGCCTGGCGGTGGCCCTGGAGCACCACCGCATGGTGGCGCGCGACATGCAGGGCCGTTTCATTCTCGGCCCGCGCCTTTCGGAACTCTCGGCGGCGGCCGGCGAGGACCGGCTGCTCGCGACGGCGGGACCGGTGCTCACACACCTCCGGGACGTCACGGGCGAGAGCGCCCAGCTCTACCGCCGCCAGGGCGACATGCGCATCTGCGTCGCCGCGGCGGAGCGGCTCTCCGGACTGCGGGACACGGTCCCGGTGGGCTCGACCCTCACGATGAAGGCGGGCTCCTCCGCGCAGATCCTGATGGCCTGGGAGGAGCCGGAGCGCCTGCACCGGGGCCTCCAGGGCGCCCGCTTCACGGCGACGGCCCTGTCGGGCGTCAGGCGCCGCGGCTGGGCCCAGTCGATCGGTGAGCGGGAGCCGGGCGTCGCGTCCGTCTCCGCGCCCGTGCGCGGGCCCTCCAACCGCGTCGTGGCGGCGGTCTCGGTCTCCGGGCCGATCGAGCGCCTCACGCGCCACCCGGGCCGGATGCACGCCCAGGCGGTCATCGACGCCGCGGGGCGCCTCTCCGAGGCCCTGCGTCGTACCGGTTGAGCCGGTCGCCCCAACTCCCCTTACGTTCCCTGCCCGTTCCCGGCCGGTCGCTTCAACGCCGCAGCGACCGGCCGGAGTTGTCCCTGCGGAGCTTCAACTCCCGTATTCCGTACGCACGCACGAAGAAGGCCCCTCCCGTATTCGGGAAGGGCCTTGATCATTCGCGAGTACCCCCGACCGGATTCGAACCGGCGCTACCGCCTTGAGAGGGCGGCGTGCTAGGCCGCTACACAACGGGGGCCTTTGACCACTTGCGTGATCGAGCTGGTCTACCAGGACTCGAACCTAGAATGACGGTACCAGAAACCGTAGTGTTGCCAATTACACCATAGACCACAGAAGTTCAAGGCCTTGCGACCTGCGAACTCAGTGCGTACCCCCGACCGGATTCGAACCGGCGCTACCGCCTTGAGAGGGCGGCGTGCTAGGCCGCTACACAACGGGGGCCCTAGCGATCCTGCATCAGAGTCGGTGGGAGCTACCCAGGCCGTCCCCGCGGGAAGGATCTGTACCCCCGACCGGATTCGAACCGGCGCTACCGCCTTGAGAGGGCGGCGTGCTAGGCCGCTACACAACGGGGGCTTTGTGGATGCCATATCCACGGTTGCAGATGAGCTCTGCGAGCTGGCCTACCAGGACTCGAACCTAGACTAACGGAACCAGAAACCGTCGTGCTGCCAATTACACCATAGGCCACCGAAGCACAATCCCCGAGGGGGATCTTGCTTGGCTTGCGCTTCCGGGACCCGGGCTTTTCGGCCCGCTCCCCTTGGCGCAGAAAGAACATTACCCGAAGGTGGACTGCGCTCCAAAACGGGTATCCCCCGCCAACAGCGCAGGCAGTTGATCGAGCCCTGTGATGCGTACGAGTTCGGGCCTGCCGCCCAGTTCCGCGCGGTCGAGCCAGATTCCGCTCAGGCCCGCCTCGACGGCTCCGCGGGCGTCCGTGTCCGGCTGGTCACCGACGTACGCGATCTCGTGCGGCTCCAGGGAGAGCTCCTCGCAGACGGCGTGGAAGGCGGCCGCCTCGGGCTTGGCGACGCCGAGTTCGGCGGCGCACAGGACGGCCTCGAAGCGGTCGCGGACGCCGAGGACGCGCAGCTTGCGGTCCTGGTTGTGCAGCGAGGAGTTGGACAGCACCGCGTGCCGGTAGCCGGCGGCGAGGGTGTCGAGGGCCGGGACGGTGTCGGGGAAGAGGCTCCACGCGGCCTCGTAGTGACCGAGATAACGGGCGAACCAGCCGTCTGCCTCCTCGGCCGCCATGGCGCGCCCCACGAAGCTGCGCACGCGGTCCCTGCGCTGCCCCTCCCAGTCGGCCTCCCCCGCCTCGAACCGGGCCCAGTGCTCCCGCGTGGCCGCCCGCCACCGCACGAGCGCCTCCTCGACGCTCCCGTACCCGTCGAGCAGCCCCTCGACGGTGAGGTGCTCCCGCATGCCGACGGTGTCGGCCGTGGCGTAGTCGAAGAGGGTGTCGTCGATGTCCCAGACGATGGCGCGGATAGACATGTGACGACCGTAACGGCGAGAGACCCGGAAGCGGATCGCTTCCGGGTCTCTCAGGGGGCTACGCGCGCGTGGTCGCGCTCACGCGGTGAGCTTGGCCAGGGCCGCGTCGATGCGGGCGAAGGTCGTCTCCTTGCCCAGGATCTCCAGGGACTCGAAGAGCGGCAGGCCGATCGTGCGGCCGGTGACGGCCACCCGGACCGGGGCCTGGGCCTTGCCGAGCTTCAGGCCGTGGGCCTCGCCGGCGGCCAGGACGGCCTCCTTGAGGGACTCGGGCGAGTTCCAGTCGGCCGCGTCCAGCTTCTCGCGGGCCGTCTTCAGGAGCGCGTCGGAGCCCTCCTTCATGGCCTTCGTCCAGCTCGCCTCGTCGAAGACCGGCTCGGCGAGGAAGAGGAAGTCCACGTTGTCCGTGATCTCGGAGAGGACCTTGAGGCGGGTCTGGGCGTGGGGGGCGATCGCCGCCCACTTCGCCTCGTCGAAGTCCTCCGGGGCCCACGGCGCGACCGGGGCCTTCAGCCACGGCTCGCAGCGCGCCGCGAACTCCTTCGGGTCGAGCAGCCGGATGTGGTCGCCGTTGATCGACTCGCACTTCTTGAGGTCGAAGCGGGCCGGGTTCGGCTGGACGTCCTTGACGTCGAAGGCGGCCACCATCTCCTCGATGGAGAAGATGTCGCGGTCGGCGGAGAGGGACCAGCCGAGGAGGGAGAGGTAGTTGAGCAGGCCCTCGGGGAGGAAGCCGCGCTCGCGGTAGAGGTTGAGGGAGCTCTGCGGGTCGCGCTTGCTGAGCTTCTTGTTGCCCTCGCCCATCACGTACGGCAGGTGGCCGAACTCGGGGACCAGCTTGGCGATGCCCAGGTCCATGAGCGCCCAGTAGAGGGCGACCTGGCGCGGGGTGGAGGAGAGCAGGTCCTCGCCGCGCAGGACGTGGGTGATCTCCATCAGGGCGTCGTCGACCGGGTTGACGAGCGTGTAGAGCGGGGCGCCGTTGGGACGGACGATGCCGTAGTCCGGGACGTTCTCCGGCTCGTAGCTGATCTCGCCGCGGACCAGGTCGTTGAACGTGATCTTCTGGTCGGGCATCCGGAAGCGGACGATGGGCTTGCGGCCCTCCGCCTCGTACGCGGCCTTCTGCTCGGCGGTGAGGTCGCGGCAGTGGCCGTCGTAGCCGGAGGGCTTGCCGGCGGCGCGGGCGGCCTCGCGGCGCTCGTCCAGCTCCTCGGTCGAGCAGTAGCAGGGGTACGCCTTGCCGGCCTCGACCAGCTTGTCGGCGACGTCCTTGTAGATGTCCATCCGCTCGGACTGCCGGTACGGGGCGTGCGGGCCGCCGACCTCGGGGCCCTCGTCCCAGTCGAAGCCGAGCCAGCGCATCGCGTCGAGGAGCTGGTTGTACGACTCCTCGCTGTCGCGGGCCGCGTCGGTGTCCTCGATGCGGAAGACCAGGGTGCCCTGGTTGTGGCGCGCGAAGGCCCAGTTGAACAGGGCGGTGCGGACCAGGCCCACGTGGGGGTTACCGGTGGGCGAGGGGCAGAAACGGACGCGTACGGGTGCGCTAGCCACGCTTGACAACCTTGTTGGTGAGAGTGCCGATGCCTTCGATGCTGACGGCGACCTCGTCGCCGACGGCGAGCGGGCCGACCCCTTCCGGGGTGCCCGTGAGGATGACGTCGCCGGGGAGCAGCGTCATGGCCTCGGAGATGTTGACGATCAGGTCCTCGATGGACGTGATCATCTGCGACGTGCGGCCGAGCTGTCGCTGCTGGCCGTTGACCGTGCACTGGATCGTGAGGTCGGAGGCCTGCTCGAGCGAGAGGTCGGTCTCGACCCAGGGGCCCAGCGGGCAGGACGTGTCGAAGCCCTTGGCGCGGGCCCACTGCTTCTCGCGCTTCTGTACGTCGCGGGCGGTGACGTCGTTGGCGGCCGTGTAGCCGAAGATGACGTCCTTGACGCGCTCGCGCGGGACCTCGCGGCACATGCGGCCGATGACGACGGCGAGCTCCGCCTCGTGGTGCAGTTCCTGCGAGAAGCCGGGGTACTGGATCTCGCCGCCCGGTCCTGTCACCGACGTCGACGGCTTGAAGAAGGCGAAGGGGGCGTCCGGGACCTCGTTGCCCAGTTCCTTCGCGTGCTCCGCGTAATTGCGGCCGAAGGCGATCACCTTGTTCGGGAGCACCGGGGGCAGCAGCCGGACCTTGCTGAGCGGGACCTTCGTACCGGAGAGTTCGAAGTCCGCGAACGGGATGCCCTTGATGATGTCGAGGACGAGCTCGTCTGGCTTGTCGCCCTCGACCGCGCCGAAGGCGACGTTCCCGTCGATGGAGAATCTGGCGATGCGCACGGTCTGCTGCGCCCCTTTTTATGCGTTGGCTTCATGCGTCGGCCCGGGTGGGCTGTGACAGAGCCAGGCTAACGCGGTGGGGCCTGGGCCGTCGGCCCGGCCGTTACGCCGCCGGGGCGGTCTGCGGCGCCACCATCAGGATCGTGCGCTTGGGGTTCGCCGTGTTCGAGGGCAGGGCGGCCGAGTGCTCCGGGACGGCCGGGGCGGCCTGGATCTCGTCGGCGTCCGCGAGGTGCGCCAGCGTCGTGCGCCGCGGGTTGGCAATGTTCTGGAACATCATCGTCTTCGTCATGACTGAGCTCGGGAACCTTCTCCGTAGTCTGCTGGGCCATCCCTGTAAAACGTCAGGCTAAACATCTGATTCCCGCCGAAAGCCGGGAAGTTGCGATCCACCGCGTGTGAGTTTGCTCACGGAGTACCTCGCAAATGGGGCACTTCGGGCCGTCAACTCCGGCCCCGGAAACGGACATTACGCAACTGAAGCCACTATTCCGCTCCCGATCATGGCGACTGGGACACCCCCCAGGCGTACGCGGAAAGTCCCGCAATGACCGGGTTGGAGCAGGTCGAGTTGCACGTCTCGTGACTCTCCCCTCACGTCGCGTCACACTGGGTGCGGCCGTCACGTCGGGCCTTGTTGGAGATCCTGCACTGTGCTGGAATCGCGTGGACCGCCGCAGGTACAGAACCGGCGCGCACGGGCGCATCGCAGCGCCGAGCAGCGGCGGAGAGGGGGAACCAGCGCCGGTCACTCACGACCACAGGGGGACGTTTCAGGTCGTCCCCCGAACGACGCCGACACCGTCTTGTCCGTGCATACGGGCGGGGCGCCTGGTCCAGAGGTTGCGACGCTAGTGCAGGGACGTAAGAACAGGGATGGCAGCGCTGCGGCGGAGCCGGAGCCGCGCGGCGGGACCGGCCCGATAGCCGGCGGTACCCGGACCCCGCACGCCCAGAACCCGGGACGCACCGCGTCCGTCGACACCTCGGAGGCCGACGGCAGGAGCGGCCCCTCGGGCTCGGCCGCGCCGTCCTCGGCGAAGCCCAAGGCCCCCACCGGGCCCGGCTCGCGGATGGCGCTGCGCAACTGGCGCATCTCGACGCGCCTCGTCTCGCTGCTCGCGCTGCCCGTGGTCGCCGCGACCTCGCTGGGCGCGCTGCGCATCGCCGAGTCCCTGAACGACATCCAGCAGCTCGACAACATGAAGCTGCTGACCGAGATGACGAAGCAGGCCACCGAGCTGGCGTCGGCGCTCCAGGAGGAGCGCGACCAGGCGGCGGGCCCGCTGTCCAACGGTTCGTCGACCAGCGACTTCAACGTCAAGTCGACGCGGGAGAAGACCGACCGCGCCCAGGACACGTTCCTGCAGAGCACCACCGACATCAAGGCCGACGGCGAGACCGGCAGCCTCAACGGTGTGCGCGAGCACGCGGTGCAGATCGCCCACGAGCTGATCAACCTGAACAAGATCCGGCAGGGTGCGTACGACGACAAGTCGAACACCTCGCAGACCGTCGACTCCTACGGCCGGATCATCGACGAGCTGCTCTCCCTGTCCACGGACATGGCGCAGGCGACCAGCAGCCCCGAGATGATCCAGCGCACGCGCGCCCTGGCGGCCTTCTCCTCCGCCAAGGAGTACGCCTCCGAGCAGCGCGCCATCATCGCGGCCGCCCTGCCGCCCAACAGCGCCCGGTTCGGCAAGCTCTCCGAGACCGACCGGCAGTACGGTCTCGCGGCGGCCGAGAACCAGGAATCGCAGATCCAGTCGTTCAAGGCGGTCTACGGCGCGGTGCCCGCGCAGGAGCTGCTGAAGCCGATCGAGGAGAACAACTCCACGATCAAGGCCGCGGACACCTACGCGAACCGGGTGCTCCAGAAGGCCGACGGCATCAAGTCGCAGGACAAGCGCTCGTACAAGGACTGGGTCGACGCGGACACCACGCGCATCCAGGAAATGTCCAAGATCGAGCTGACGCTGCTCAACCAGATGGAGCAGCAGGCCCGCGAACTGCGCAACGCCTCCGAGCGCTCGGCCATCATCAACGGTGCGCTGATCCTGCTCGTGCTCGGCGTCTCGCTCGTCGGCGCCTTCGTCGTGGCCCGGTCCATGATCCGCTCGCTGCGCCGGCTCCAGGACACCGCGACCAAGGTCGCCCAGGACCGCCTGCCCGAGCTGGTCAAGGAGCTGTCCGAGTCCGACCCGCAGGACATCGACACGTCCGTGGAGTCGGTCGGCGTGCACTCGCGCGACGAGATCGGCAAGGTGGCCGCGGCCTTCGACGACGTGCACCGCGAGGCCGTGCGTCTCGCCGCCGAGCAGGCCCTCCTGCGGGGCAACGTCAACGCGATGTTCACCAACCTCTCGCGCCGCTCGCAGGGCCTCATCCAGCGCCAGCTGTCCCTCATCTCCGAGCTGGAGTCGCGTGAGGCTGATCCTGATCAGCTGTCGTCGCTCTTCAAGCTCGACCACCTCGCGACCCGCATGCGCCGTAACGGCGAGAACCTCCTTGTTCTCGCCGGTGAGGAGCCCGGCCGCCGCTGGACGCGGCCCGTGCCCCTCGTCGACGTGCTGCGTGCCGCCGCGTCCGAGGTGGAGCAGTACGAGCGCATCGAGCTGGCCGCCGTACCCGCGACCGATGTCGCAGGCCGTGTGGTCAACGACCTCGTGCACCTGCTCGCCGAGCTGCTCGAGAACGCGACCTCGTTCTCCTCGCCGCAGACCAAGGTCAAGGTCACCGGTCACGCGCTGCCCGACGGCCGTGTGCTGATCGAGATCCACGACACCGGCATCGGCCTCTCCCCCGAGGACCTCGCCGCGATCAACGAGCGGCTCGCGTCGCCGCCCACCGTGGACGTCTCGGTCTCCCGCCGCATGGGTCTGTTCGTGGTCGGCCGCCTCTCGCAGCGCCACGGCATCCGTATCCAGCTCCGCCCCTCCGACTCCGGTGGTACGACCGCGCTGGTCATGCTCCCCGTGGATGTCGCGCAGGGCGGCAAGAAGCCTTCCGGCAAGGGCGGCCCCGGCGGTTCCGGCGGTCCGGCCGCCGCGCAGGCCGCGGCCGGTGTCGCCGCCGCGCGGCGCGGCCAGGCGCCCGGCAACGCCGGTGGCCCGGCAGGTCTCCTCGGTGGCGGCTCCGGTGCGCCCGGTGGCGGGCGGCCGCAGGTCGGCGCCGGTGCGGGTGGGCCGCGTGCGGCGCTGCCCGGACGCGGTGGCCCGCAGGCGCCGGCTGGTGCTGGTGCTGGTGCCAACGGTCCCTCGGGCCCGTCCGCTCCCTCCCGTCCTTCCGGTCCGTCCGGCGGCCCCTCCGGTCCCGACATGTTCGGCAAGGGGCAGGCCCCCGGCGGTCCCGTGCCGCCGCAGCAGCGCACCCACAGCGACCCGAACGAGCCGCAGGGCCGGCGCCCGGTGCTGCCGCCGCGCGGTGGCCCGCGCGCCGAGCTGCCGGGCGGCAACCCGCAGCCCCGTACGCCGAGTTGGGGCGACGAGAACGCACAGCCGAACCTGGACGTGCCGCGCGGTCACGACGAGCCGGACTCCACGGCCCGCTTCCCGCGCGTCCGCGACGACCGGCAGGGCCCGCCCCAGCAGGGTGGCCGCGGCGGCCAGGCGCAGGACTCCGGTCAGTTCGTCCGCTCGGACGTCTTCGGCCCGCGCGGCGGCAACACCGGCGGACCGGACGCGTCGGCGAACGGCGGCCAGTTGGACCAGCCGCAGGGCGACCCGTCGGCCACGGGCCGGTTCGCGCAGCCGCAGGGCCCGTCGGACGGCGGCGGTTTCCCGCGCCGACAGAACCCGTCGTCGGGTGCCGGTCAGTACAACCGTCCGCCGAGCGACCCGGCCAACACCGGCCAGTACGCGCAGCCGCAGGGCGACCCGTCGGCCACCGGTCAGTTCCAGAACGCGCAGAACCCGCAGGAGCCGTCGAGCACCGCTCAGTTCCCGCGCGTCCAGGACCCGGCGAACACCGGCCAGTACAACCGTCCGCCGAGCGACCCCGCCAACACCGGCCAGTACGCGCAGCCGCAGGGCCGCTCGACCAACGGTCAGTTCGAGTTCACGCCCCCGAAGCCGCCTCAGCGCAACGGCGCCCAGAACCAGGGCATCCCGGAGCAGCCCTCGCAGGAGGACTTCCTGCCGCCGGGCGACGCGTCGGGCGGGGACGGCCGGACACCGCTGTACGACACGCTGGAGACGAACTGGTTCCACGGCCAGAACGGCCAGAGCCAGGCGCAGGGACAGGGGCAGAGCCAGAATCAGGGCCAGGGCGCTCAGAGCCAGGCCCAGAGCCCTCAGGCCCAGAACGCTCAGCCTCAGAACGCTCAGCCCCAGAGCCCCCAGGTCCGGGGCGACCGGAACCAGAACGGTCAGGGCCGCGGCCAGGGCATGCAGTCGCCGAACGGGCGGCCCGACCAGGGCCTCCCGCAGCGCCCGCAGGCGCAGGCTCCCTCGGCGGCCCCCTCGCGCCCCGCCGCGTCCGCGGACCCGGCCGAGGCCAACTGGCGGCAGTCCCCCAACGACGACCTGATGCGTCAGGCCGAGCGGGTGCGCAAGCCCGCCGCGGGCGGCGTCACCCACTCCGGTCTGCCGCGCCGTGTGCCGAGGGCGAACCTGGTGGCGGGAACCGCCCAGGAGCAGCAGACTCAGACCGGTCCTCAGGTCTCGCGTGCGCCCGACGAGGTGCGCGGTCGGCTGACCAATCTCCGTCGGGGCATCCAGCAGGGACGGCAGGCCGGCAACACCGGCAGCTACCCCCGCCCCACTCACCAGCAGGAGCGTTAGTTGAGCCAGATGAGCCAGGCGGCACAGAACCTGAACTGGTTGATCACGAACTTCGTGGACAACACGCCGGGTGTCTCGCACACGGTCGTGGTGTCCGCGGACGGGCTGTTGCTCGCGATGTCCGAGGGGTTCCCGCGCGACCGCGCGGACCAGCTGGCGGCCGTGGCGTCGGGTCTCACCTCGCTCACGGCCGGCGCGTCCCGGATCTTCGAGGGCGGCCCGGTGAATCAGACGGTGGTGGAGATGGAGCGCGGCTTTCTCTTCATCATGTCCATCTCGGACGGCTCGTCGCTCGCCGTACTGGCGCACCCCGACTGCGACATCGGCCTCGTCGGCTACGAGATGGCGCTGATGGTCGACCGGGCGGGCTCCGTGCTCACCCCCGACCTGCGCGCAGAGCTCCAGGGCAGCCTGTTGCACTGAGGCGGGTAACGGCCGGTAACCCCGGCCGCCCCCGCATTCTGCTTCATCGGCAGCCCCGGAATCCAGCCAGCGCACGCAATCCGCACACCCGTTGTTCCGCCGTCACAATCCCCCCACCGGCCCACCCTCAGACGGCAGGCCCCCGCACTTGTCGTCCCGCCCGGAGGATCCATGACCCCGCCCACCGACTCATACGACCCGTACGGCGCCACCGCCCACGCCGGGTACGGCTTCGAGGGCGACCAGCCCCTGGTCCGCCCCTACGCGATGACCGGTGGCCGGACCCGCCCGCGCTACCAGCTCGCCATCGAGGCGCTGGTGAGCACGACCGCCGACCCCGCGGCCCTGATGACGCTGCTGCCCGAGCACCAGCGGATCTGCCACCTGTGCCGCGAGGTGAAGTCGGTGGCCGAGGTCTCGGCGCTGCTCTCGATGCCGCTGGGTGTGGCCCGGATCCTCGTCGCGGACCTGGCCGAGGCCGGGCTGGTCGCCATTCACCAGCCGGGCGGCGACGAGGCCAACGGCGGTGCGCCGGACGTGACTCTGCTCGAAAGGGTTCTCAGTGGACTTCGCAAGCTCTGACGGCTCCGTGGGAACCGCCCGCGCGACCACCTCGGCGAAGATCGTGGTGGCGGGCGGCTTCGGCGTCGGCAAGACCACGTTCGTCGGGGCCGTCTCCGAGATCAACCCGCTGCGCACCGAGGCCGTCATGACCTCGGCGAGCGCCGGGATCGACGACCTGACGCACACCGGGGACAAGACGACGACCACCGTCGCCATGGACTTCGGCCGCATCACGCTCGACCAGGACCTGATCCTGTACCTCTTCGGTACGCCGGGCCAGGACCGCTTCTGGTTCATGTGGGACGACCTGGTGCGCGGCGCGATCGGCGCCGTGGTGCTCGTGGACACGCGCCGTCTCGCCGACTGCTTCCCGGCCGTGGACTACTTCGAGAACTCGGGCCTGCCCTTCGTCATCGCCCTCAACGGCTTCGACGGGCACCAGCCGTACACCCCCGAAGAGGTCCGCGAGGCCCTGCAGATCGGCCCCGACACCCCGATCATCACGACGGACGCCCGACACCGCGCCGACGCGAAGAGCGGCCTGATCACGCTGGTCGAGCACGCCCTCATGGCCCGCCTGAAGTAGCGGCCACCCGTCCGGCACGTGTCCGGCGCCTGTCAGAAACGGTCGGATCTCGGTCACCAAGTGGCTGGTTCCGTACGGCAGTTGTCGTAGCCCATCCGGCGGCCCCTGTGGCCTTTGACACGCCGGGCCGTGGTGTTCATAACGTTTCGAAAGAGAATTCGCAGGGCACCGACACACGTCGCGCACAGCCGGTTCCACTGCGCTCACAAGAGCCCCGCCTTTTGGCGGGGCTCGCTCTTTATGACCGTTTTATCTGGGGTGTGCGTCACGCGGAGCTTCCGCTTCCGACTGTTTGGAAGTGCGCCTCCTGACGTGCTGGAATGCGCTGAACTGCCCAGTAGCAATGGGCCTGGAGACATACAGCGGCACAACGTAGGTGCCGACGCCGAGAGGTTGTTGGTCGAGTGAGGCGAAGCAAGAACAGTCCCGAGCCGGTCTCGGCGCGGGGCAACTTCACCCCGCCCCCGCGCGACGCGGCGCGGCCCGCGCCGGCGGCCGAGGCCACGGCGCCCGCGGCGTCGGGCGGCCGCATGTCACCCCGTAACTGGCGTGTACCCACCAAGCTGAACGCCATCCTCCTCATACCCGTGGTCGTCGGTCTCGTCATGGGCGGCTTCCAGGTGTCGAACTCGATCGACACCTGGCAGGAGGCCGAGGACGCCGAGAGCACCGCACGCCTCGTGCAGACCTCGCTGACGTACGGCAACCGCCTCATCGAGGAGCGCGACATCACCGCCGCGCCCCTCCTCCAGGGCAAGACGGACGACCCCAAGGTCGCCCAGGCCCGTGAGGCCACGGACGCCGCGGCCGACAAGTTCCACACCGCGGCCGAGGACATGCCGCAGAAGGAAGGCCTCCAGCGCCGCATGGCGCAGTTCACCAAGGTCGAGCCGCAGCTGAAGAAGCTGCGCGCGGCCGCCTACACCTCCAAGCTCTCCGGCGTGAAGACCGAAGAGGGCTACGTCGCCATCCAGCACCCGCTGATGGAGTTCGCCAACGAGCTCGGCCTCGGCACCGGCAACATCACCAGCTACGGCCGCACCGTCTACGCGATCTCGCTGACCAAGGCGGCGCTCTCGCTGGAGCGGTCCATCGGCATGCACCTCCTGGTGAAGCCGGGCCCCGGCGCCACGAACCTGAGCCGTCAGCGCACCGCGCTCGGTTCCTACGCCTACCTCGAGAACATCGCGATCGAGGAGTACAAGGGCGGCGGCACGGCCGAGGACCTCCAGAAGCTCGAGAGCACGATCAAGAAGCTGAAGACCGACGGCGCCAAGCAGGCCGCCGCGGCCAAGGCCAAGGACCCCTCGTACGTCCCGCCGCCCGAGAACACCAAGATGGTGGCCGCCGTGGTGGCCCTGCCGAGCACTCAGCCGAGCGCCCGGCTCGCGCTCGCCCAGAAGGGCGTCACGCCCGAGAACTGGTGGGCGGTCAACACGGCGAAGTTCGACGCCTACCGCACGATCGAGTCGAATCTCGCGGACAAGGCCGTGACCGAGGCCTCCGCGATCGCCGCCGACGCCAAGCGCGAGGCGATCATCATCGGCGTCGCCGTCGTGGTCGCCCTGCTCGTCGCGGTCCTGCTCGCCGGCCAGATGGCCCGGCAGATGTCCCGCTCGATGCGCCGGCTGCGCTCCGCCGCCTTCGACGTGGCCGAGCAGCGCCTGCCGATGCTCGTCGACCAGCTCTCGCGCACCGAGCCGGGCCGGGTGGACACCCGTATCCAGCCGATCCCGATCGTCACCACCGACGAGATCGGCGAGGTCGCCCGCGCCTTCGACCAGGTGCACCGCGAGGCCGTCCGGCTCGCCGCCGAGCAGGCGCTGCTGCGGGGCAACATCAACGCGATCTTCACCAACCTGTCGCGGCGCAACCAGTCGCTGATCGAGGGCCAGCTGACCCTCATCACCGACCTGGAGAACAACGAGGCCGACCCGGACCAGCTGGAGAACCTCTTCCGCCTGGACCACCTCGCGACCCGTATGCGCCGCAACGGCGAGAACCTCCTGGTGCTCGCGGGCGAGGAGCCCGGCCGCCGCTGGGACCAGCCGGTCCCGCTGGTCGACGTGCTCCGTGCCGCCACCTCCGAGGTGGAGCAGTACGAGCGCATCGAGCTGGCCGGCGTCCCCGAGGCCGAGATCCACGGCCGCGCGGTCACCGACCTCGTGCACCTGCTCGCCGAGCTTCTGGAGAACGCGACGACGTTCTCCTCCCCGCAGACCAAGGTCCGCGTCACCGCGACCCGTCTCCCCGACGGCCGCGTGATGATCGAGATCCACGACAAGGGCATCGGCCTCACCGCCGAGGACTTCGCGGACATCAACCACAAGCTGGCCAACCCGCCGACCGTGGACGCCGCGATCTCCCAGCGCATGGGCCTGTTCGTGGTCGGCCGGCTCTCCGACCGGCACGGCATCCGCGTCCAGCTGCGCCCCTCGGGCGAGCAGGCGGGCACCACCTCGCTCGTCATGCTGCCCGAGGTGATCACGCACGGTGGTGGTGGCGGGGTCCAGGAGGACTCCGAGTTCACCGTCTCGACGATGATCCCGAAGCAGGCCGCGTTCGAGCACACCCCGCTGCGCACGGCGGCCGAGCTCGGCTTCGACGACAGCCGCTACGACGTCCCGGACGACGCCCGCGAACTGGACCCGGTCGGCCGCTCCCTCATGCGTGAGGAGCGCCGCGCGGCCCTGGAGGCGCAGCAGCAGGACCCCGTCCAGGACCCGCAGCAGCCGCAACAGGAACGCCCGCTCTTCCGCGACGAGTTCCAGCCACAGCAGCCGCAGCAGGACCGTCCGCCCTTCGCGGAGCAGAACGCGTACGACACCCGGCAGGCCCCGTACGACAACCGGCAGCAGCTCGCCTACGACGATCCGCAGCAGGGCGTCTACGACGAGCACCAGGGCGGCTACGACGGCCGGCAGCAGGACGGTTTCGACGGGTTCGTCCCCGTACAGCCCACGCACGACAACGGGCAGCCGGACGGATTCGCCTCCGGGTACGCGCCGCAGGATGGTTATGCGGAAGCTCCCCGGGAGTCGTACAACCCCTTCGAGCCGTCCGCGCCGCGGGACGACTGGCAGGCGCGGGACGCCTACCGGGAGCCCTACCAGGCCGATTTCCAGGGCCCGTTCGGTCCCGAAGCGGAATCCGCTCCGGACACTGCCGCGGCGGACCGGGAACGCGTAGGCTTCGACGGGCACGGCATCGCCCCCTCGGCAGATCCGACCGGACCGGCCCCCTCCGCTCCCCACGCGCTGACCGACGCAGGTCTGCCGCGGCGCGGCGGCGGTGCCCCGCAGGAGCCCGCTGCGAACCCCCAGCAGGCCCCCGAGACCCGCTCCGACGAGGACACCTCCTGGCGCTCGGCCAACGACGCCAGGTGGGAACGCGCGGAGCAGCTCAAGAAGCCGAAGGCGGGCGGGGTCACCGCGTCCGGACTGCCGCGCCGGGTGCCCAAGGCCAACCTGGTCGAGGGCACGGCGGAATCGACGCCGCAGGGCGGCCCCCAGGTCTCCCGCGCGCCCGAGGACGTCCGGGGCAGGCTCAGCAACCTGCGTCGCGGCGTACAGCGGGGACGCAGCGAGGGCAGCAGTGATACGAACGGCCAGGGCTTCGGCCCTGACAGCACCTACAACCAGGAGCGTTAGTGTGAGCCCGATGAGCCAGGCGGCACAGAACCTGAACTGGTTGATCACCAACTTCGTGGACAACACCCCCGGTGTGTCCCACACGGTGGTGGTCTCCGCCGACGGACTCCTTCTGGCGATGTCCGAAGGGTTCCCCCGCGACCGCGCCGACCAGCTGGCGGCCGTCGCCTCGGGTCTGACCTCGTTGACCGCGGGCGCCTCCCGCATCTTCGAAGGCGGCCCGGTGAACCAGACAGTTGTGGAGATGGAGCGAGGATTCCTCTTCATCATGTCCATCTCGGACGGCTCTTCTCTCGCCGTCCTTGCACACCCCGAGGCGGACATTGGCCTCGTTGGGTACGAGATGGCCCTTCTTGTCGACCGTGCGGGCTCGGTTCTCACACCGGACCTGCGGGCGGAGCTTCAGGGAAGCCTTCTCAACTAACAGACAGGCAGTGCGTATTCGCGTCCCGGGGCCGTAAGGTTTCGGGACGCGGCTCCACAGTGATGGTGCCCAGCGCAGTCGGAGGAGGAAGTTCGTGTCTGGTTCAGCAACACCCCCGAGCGGTTCGTCGGCCGGGTGGCCGCCCTACGGCCACGGCCGGGGGCAGCACCAGGCAGGCATGGGTGACGACGGTTCGCAGAACCGGTACAACTTCCCGTCTTCCCCGTCGTCGGCGAACCACGCCCGGCCGACCCGGCAGCCCGGTCCCTACGACCAGCCGCCCGCGCCGCGCATCCAGCCCGTGCAGCCGCAGCCGCGTCCCGACGCGAATCCCGCACCCGCCGCGAAGAACAACCCGCTGGTGCGCCCGTACGCCATGACGGGCGGCCGCACGAGGCCGCGGTACCAGCTCGCCATCGAGGCGCTGGTGCACACCACCGCGCAGCCGCACCAGTTGCAGGGCCAACTGCCCGAGCACCAGCGGATCTGCAATCTGTGCCGGGAGATCAAGTCGGTGGCCGAGATCTCGGCCCTGCTCCAGATCCCTCTCGGTGTGGCCAGGATTCTCGTCGCCGACCTCGCGGAGGCGGGACTGGTCGCCATCCATCAGCCCGGCGGCGACGAGAGCGCCGGCGGCCAGCCAGACGTGACATTGCTCGAAAGGGTGCTCAGTGGACTTCGCAAGCTCTAGCGGAGGGCCGGCTGCTCCAAGCCGTTCCACCACATCGGCGAAGATCGTGGTGGCAGGTGGCTTCGGCGTCGGCAAGACGACGTTCGTGGGCGCCGTCTCCGAGATCAACCCGCTGCGCACCGAGGCCGTCATGACGTCCGCGTCCGCGGGCATCGACGACCTGACCCACACCGGGGACAAGACGACCACGACGGTCGCCATGGACTTCGGCCGCATCACGCTCGACCAGGACCTGATCCTGTACCTCTTCGGTACGCCGGGCCAGGACCGCTTCTGGTTCATGTGGGACGACCTGGTGCGCGGCGCGATCGGCGCGGTCGTCCTCGTCGACACCCGCCGCCTCGCCGACTGCTTCCCCGCGGTCGACTACTTCGAGAACTCGGGCCTGCCCTTCGTCATCGCCCTCAACGGCTTCGACGGCGCGCAGCCCTACAACCCGGACGAGGTCCGCGAGGCCCTCCAGATCGGCCCCGACACCCCGATCATCACGACGGACGCCCGCCACCGCGCGGACGCGAAGTCGACGCTGATCACTCTCGTGGAGCATGCCCTGATGGCGCGGCTCCGGTAAGCACTCACGGCCGTCGGGCGCGCGGTTGCGGGGCTCTGCCCCGGGCCCCGCGCCTCAATCGCCGGCGGGGCTTGAATTACGCACTGAGGCCCTCTTCCCGTTTCGGGAAGAGGGCCTCAGACGTGTGACCGGGTCAGCGCCAGCTGTGCGGCGCGCGGAAGCCGGGCTCCCGCTCAAGGCGGCGCCAGCCCGCCCGGTTGTGCCGGACGCGGTGCGCCGGGGCCTCGGGAGTGGCGGAGGCGCGGGCCAGCAGGATCGCGGTGATGGCCGCGACCTCCTCCGGCTCGGCGTGGCCCTTCTCGACGCGGATGTCAGGCATGGACATGTGGCAGGTCTCCTACGACTAGTGCCGGTTACTGCGGCGGGTTGCCGTGCTTGCGGGACGGCAGGTCGGCGTGCTTGGTGCGCAGCATCGCCAGGGACTTGACCAGCACCTCACGGGTCTCGGCGGGGTCGATCACGTCGTCGACCAGGCCGCGCTCCGCCGCGTAGTACGGGTGCATCAGCTCGGCCTTGTACTCCTTGACCATCTTCTGGCGCATCGCCTCGGGGTCCTCGGCCTCCGCGATCTGCCGGCGGAAGATCACGTTGGCCGCGCCCTCGGCGCCCATGACCGCGATCTCGTTGGTCGGCCAGGCATAGGTGAGGTCGGCGCCGATGGACTGGGAGTCCATGACGATGTACGCGCCGCCGTACGCCTTGCGGAGGATCAGGGAGATACGGGGCACGGTGGCGTTGCAGTACGCGTACAGCAGCTTGGCGCCGTGCCGGATGATCCCGCCGTGCTCCTGGTCGACGCCGGGCAGGAAGCCGGGGACGTCGAGCAGGGTCACAATGGGGATATTGAAAGCGTCGCACATTTGGACAAAGCGTGCGGCCTTCTCGCTCGCCTCGATGTCCAGGACGCCCGCGAGGGCCTGCGGCTGGTTGGCGACGATGCCGACGACCTGGCCGTCGAGCCGGGCCAGGGCGCAGATGATGTTGCGCGCCCAGCGCTCGTGGACCTCCAGGTAGTCGCCGTCGTCGACGAGCTCCTCGATGACCTTGGTCATGTCGTACGGGCGGTTGCCGTCCGCCGGGACCAGGTCGAGCAGGACGTCGCCGCGGCGGTCCGCCGGGTCGTCGGACTCGACGGTCGGCGGGTTCTCGCGGTTGTTCTGCGGGAGGAGGGAGAGCAGGTAGCGGACCTCGGCGAGGCAGGTCTCCTCGTCGTCGTACGCGAAGTGCGAGACACCGGACGTCTCGGCGTGCACGTCGGCGCCGCCGAGGCCGTTCTGGGTGATCTCCTCGCCCGTCACCGCCTTCACGACGTCCGGGCCCGTGATGAACATCTGCGAGGTCTCGCGGACCATGAACACGAAGTCCGTCAGCGCCGGGCTGTACGCCGCGCCGCCCGCGCACGGGCCGAGCATCACGCTGATCTGCGGGATGACGCCGGACGCCTTGGTGTTGCGCTGGAAGATGCCGCCGTACCCGGCGAGCGCCGAGACGCCCTCCTGGATACGGGCGCCCGCGCCGTCGTTCAGCGAGACCAGCGGAGCACCGGCCGCGATGGCCATGTCCATGATCTTGTGGATCTTCGTGGCGTGGGCCTCGCCCAGCGCGCCTCCGAAGATCCGGAAGTCGTGCGCGTAGACGAAGACCGTGCGGCCCTCGACCGTGCCCCAGCCGGTGATCACACCGTCCGTGTGGGGCTTCTTCGCCTCCAGGCCGAACCCGGTCGCCCGGTGCCGGCGCAGCTGCTCGACCTCGTTGAACGAACCCTCGTCGAGGAGCAGCTCGATGCGCTCGCGCGCCGTCAGCTTCCCCTTCGCGTGCTGGGCCGCGGTCGCCTTCTCACTGGGTCCGGCCAGCGCCTGCGCACGGATCGCGTGCAGCTCTGCCACGCGGCCGCGGGCGTCGGTGGGCTCGTCCCCCGGGTTCGAGGCGGTGTCGTCCAAAACGGTCATGTAGTGACCTTACGAAGTGCGCACCTGAAAACGGGCCGTCGACTCCGTACAGTCTCCGGCCCGTTTTCCTGGTAGCCCTGAACAGAACCCCGCCACGAGGGGGCCGAAGTGACTGCTCAGGACCGGTCCGCCTTGTAGACGTCGCACAAAGCGGTGCCCTGAGACCCGCCTCACACGGAGGCCGGGGTCGGACGCCCCGGGCATGCCCGAAAGGGCGACATGGCCCATATCGGGCTGTAATCGAAGAAGCACACATCGTTTGATGTTGAACATTGAACATCATCGCGCTACAGTCGCAGCCAGTTGATGGTTCAACGTTCAACATCAGCGCACCACTCCACTTGGCACCCCCCGTGCCGCCCGTCCCCAAGGAGCACGTCATGGGCATCTTCGGCCGCAAGAACGAGTCCGCCACCACCCCCGCCGCTGCCGCCGCGCCGGCCACCAACCCGGACCTCGCCGCCGTCACCGGCGAGTACACCGTCGACCCCGCTCACACCACGCTCGGCTTCGTCGCCCGGCACGCCATGGTGACCAACGTGAAGGGCGGCTTCAGCGACTTCACCGGCTCGCTGCACCTGGACGGCTCGGACCCGGCGAAGTCCACGGCCTCCTTCGACGTGCAGATGGCGAGCATCTCCACGGGCAACGAGGACCGTGACGGCCACCTGAAGAGCGCCGACTTCTTCAAGATCGACGAGTTCCCGACGATGACCTTCCGGTCGACCTCCGCCGAGTCCCTGGGCGGCGACGACTACCGCATCACGGGCGACCTGACGATCCTCGGCACCACCAAGCCGATCAGCATCGACCTGGAGTTCAACGGCGTCGCGAAGGACCCGTTCGGCAACGAGCGCGTGGGCTTCGAGGGCAAGACCGAGATCCTCCGCTCGGAGTGGGGCCTCACCTGGAACGCCGCGCTGGAGACCGGTGGCGTCCTGATCTCCGACAAGATCAAGCTGAACTTCGACATCTCGGCCATCAAGGAGGCCTGAGGTTCAGCCACGAGTTGCGGCGGCCACGAGTTGCGTGGCCGCCAACTCGGCATGCCCACGCCGGTGTTCACGGCGTGGCAAGCCTCGCGTCGACGAACTGGCGGGTGAGTTCGGCGACGTCCGCCTCGGCCTGGGCGCGGTCCACGTCGAAGGCGGCGACGAGCCGGTCGACCGCGGTTCGCGACCCCCGCCCCTGCACCACGGCGATGGCGACGACGGTCGCCGTCTCGTTCAACTCCCAGTAGGAACCGGCCCGCTGGTCGAGGAGTACGCCGCCGTGGTCCGTCGTCGTGACCGCGATGCCGTCGTTGAGCTTCATCGGGCCGTCGCCTTGGCGAAGTCGCCCTGCTGGAACATCGCGGGTTTCGCGTAGACCTTGCGTCCGGCTTCTCTCTTGGGTTGCAACTGCGACTGCTGTGACTGCTGCTTCATGACCTCTCCACCTCATCTGTGGGGGACGGCTGTGATTGGCGTGAAGCGCGTGAACACCGGTGCCATGATGACCCGTTGCCGCAGGTGCACGCGCGCCAGTTCACGCCAATAAATACCGGCCGCGTACGGGGTGATTTGCTTTCGCGTGCAACCAGGTGGGCGGATGCCGAGATCGCGCGCCCACTGCGCGGAGACCGGGCGTGCGACACTGCCGCCCATGGCGCCCACCCTTGAGCGAAGTGCCGACGCCGAGGGCGTCAGACGGGAGATCCTCGACGAGGGCGCGGGATCCGCGCCGTACGTGCTGCGCGACACCCGCGTCACGGGCGTGCTGCGGCTCGACGGTGCGGAGGTCCGGCGGGCCGTGCGCTTCGAGGCCTGCCGGTTCGACGAGGCGGTGGGCCTGGAGGGCGCGAGCACGCTCGGCATCGCGTTCACGGACTGCGTACTGCCGGGGCTGCGGGCCTCCACGGCCCGGTTCGGCGGGCGGGTCGACCTGCGGCGTTCGACGATCGGCGAGCGCGACGGGGCGGAGAGCGCCGTCGACCTGGTGCACGCCGACGCCGCGGGCGGCATCCGGCTCGACGGGGCGCATCTGGTGGCACCGGGACGGGTGGCCCTGGAGGGCGGCGGGGCCCTGGTGCGGGGCGGCGTGTTCTGCGAGAACGGGTTCGTCGCGGAGGGCGAAGTCGGCTTCCCCGGCGCCGAGTTGCCGGGCGGACTGTGGATGCGCGGCGCCCGGATACGTGTCGGGGCGGCGGACGCGTACGCGTTCCAGGGCGACGGCCTCAGCGCGTCGAACGTGCGGTGCCAGGGCCTGCGGGCGGACGGCCGGATCCGGCTGCGCGGGGCGAAGGTGACGGACCTCGTCTCCTTCCAGGACGCCGAACTCGGCGGCTCCGGCTCGTCGTTGATGTGCGTGGGCATGCGCGCGGAGGCCATCGACCTCGCGTTCGCGCGCCCGCCCGCGGGCGGCGTGAACCTGCGCAACGCGTACGTGGCGAGACTCCAGGACGCCCCGCGGGCCTGGCCCACGACGCTGGGCCTCGACGGACTGACCTACGACTGGCTGGGCGATGTCGCCCCCACGCGCCGCGAGGACGTCACGCGCCGCCTCGACTGGCTGCGCCGCCACCCCGGCTACGCGCCGCAGCCGTACGAGCAGCTCGCCGCGCACTACCGGCGTGCCGGGCACGAGGACGAGGCCCGCCGGGTCCTCCTCGTACGGGAGCGCAGACGGCGCGGCACGCTCGGTCCCGCCGGGAAGGCGTGGGGGCGGCTGCTCGACGCGACCGTCGGATACGGCTACCGGCCCTGGATCGCCGGGATCTGGCTCGCCCTGCTCACCCTCATCGGCTCGGTCGTCTTCCACGCGTACAAGCCCGTGCCGAACAAGCCGGGCGAAGGCGCTCCCTTCAACCCGGTCGCGTACACGCTCGATCTGCTGGTCCCGGTCGGCGGCCTCGGCCAGCGGGAGGGCTGGCACTGGACCGAAGCGGGCGTGCAGGGGCTGTCGTACGCGCTGATCGCGGTCGGCTGGATCCTGACGACGACCTTGGTCGCCGGGGTGACGCGGACGCTCAGCCGGGCCTGACTCGGGGCCTGACGCCGAGCCTGACTTCGCGCGTGACGCGCGCCACATTGCCGCGCGCCGTGTCACAGCCGGGCCGCCCCGTTCCGTCTCCTCCGTGAGCAGCCACGGGAGGAACCGGATGTCCGCACGCACGGAACGCAACGCGCCCGCCCCCGCCGCGGGTGAACGCCTCGCCGACTGGGCCGACGGCCGGCTCGGGATCTACGGTCTGGGCCGCAGCTATCTGCGCAAGGTGTTTCCCGACCACTGGTCCTTCATGCTGGGCGAGATCTGCCTCTACACCTTCCTCATCCTGATCCTCACCGGCGTCTATCTGACGCTCTTCTTCCATCCGTCGATGAACGAGGTGACGTACGACGGCAGTTATGTGCCGCTGAAGGGCATCCGGATGTCGGAGGCGTACGCCTCCACGCTCGACATCAGCTTCGACGTGCGCGGCGGGCTGCTCATCCGGCAGATCCACCACTGGTCTGCGCTGATCTTCGTCGCGGCGATGTTCGTGCACATGATGCGGCACTTCTTCACCGGCTCGTTCCGCAAGCCCCGCGAGCTGAACTGGCTGTTCGGCTGGCTGCTGCTGTTCCTCGCCCTCTTCGAGGGGCTGCTCGGCTACTCGCTGCCCGACGACCTGCTCTCCGGGGCGGGCATGCGGCTCATCGAGGGCATGACGCTCGCCATTCCGGTCGTCGGCACGTATCTGTCGTTCTTCCTGTTCGGCGGCGAGTTCCCCGGCGACGACATCGTGGCCCGCTTCTACTCGATCCACGTCCTGCTGCTGCCCGGCATCATGGCGGTGCTCGTCGTCACCCATCTGATCCTGGTCTTCTACCACAAGCACACGCAGTATCCGGGCCCCGGAAAGACCGAACGCACCGTCGTGGGCGAGCCGTTCTACCCGAACTACGTCGCGAAGGCGGGCGGCTTCTTCTTCCTCGTGTTCGGGGTGGTCACGCTCGTCGCGGCGGTCGCGTCGATCAACCCGGTCTGGGTGTACGGGCCTTACCGTCCGGACCAGGTCTCCACCGGCGCCCAGCCGGACTGGTACCTGGGGTTCGCGGAGGGCCTGGTGCGCGTGATGCCGGGGTGGGAGATCGTGGTGGGAGGCCACACCCTCGCGCTCGGCGTCTTCATCCCGTTCCTGGCGTTCCCGCTGTGGCTGGTGCTGATCGGGGTGTACCCGTTCGTGGAGGCGTGGATCACCGGCGACAAGCGGGAGCACCACATCCTGGACCGGCCCCGCAACCGCCCGGTGCGCACGGCCCTGGGGGCGGCATGGCTGACCGGGTTCCTCGTCGCGATGGCGGCCGGCGGCAACGACCTCTGGGCCACGCACTTCCACCTCTCGGTGAACGCCATCACGTGGTTCGCGCGGGTGGCGCTGTTCGCAGGGCCCGTCCTCGCGTTCATCGTGACGAAGCGGGTGTGCCTGGGCCTCCAGCGCCGCGACCAGGAGAAGGTCCTGCACGGCCGCGAGACGGGCCGCATCAGGCGCCTCCCGCACGGCGAGTACGTGGAGGTCCACGAGCCGCTGAAGCAGGGCGAGTTGTACCGGCTCACCCAGCACGAACAGCCCGCCGCACTGGAGGCGCCGCCGAACGGGTCCGGGGTGCGCGAGCGCGTACGGGTCGCTCTGTCGCGGTGGATGTTCGGGGCGGAGTCCCGGATCCCGAAGGCCCGTCGGGAGCTGCCGCCGGAACAGGACCGGGAGGCGGCTGCCCGGCGTCCGTGAAGGCGGCGGGTCTTTCAGTCCTCATCGACAATCGTCGTGCTCGCGTACGACGCCCCCGACGCGATGCGGATGATCTTCGAGCAGCGTGAGTCCTTCCAGGTGAACACAAATACGCTTCCGGTGTACACCCGAGTGAAATTGATACTGTCGCCGGATTCAAGGCTTCGCTGAGAACTCCGATATCCGCGGGAGTCCAGCCAATAGAGGGTGAGATCGGTGCTCGAATCGTTGTCGATGCTCCAGGTGATCGGCAAGCCGCTCGACGAAGCGAGCCGGTCCTCGTCGTCGCATCGGTAGAACGAGGTACCTCGACTCCGGTAAAAGTACGGGACGTAGGTGTCCGTCGGGGACGGCTCGTCGGTCGTGGGGTCGTCCGTCGGCTCATCGGTCGTCGGGTCGTCCGTCGGCTCGTCCGACGTGGGATCGTCCGTCGGCTCGTCCGATGTGGGGTCCTCGGTGGGCGGTGTGGACAAGACCACCGTCCTTACCGGTTCGGCGCCGCCGGAACCGCCCCCGACGGCGTCGGAGGGTTTGGCCGTGCCGAGTTTCATCGCGACCAGCGCGATCACCACACTGAGCACGGCGCATATCCCGCCGATTATGGTCCAGACACCCGCCGACCGGTGAAAGAATCCCGGCGCATTCGACCCGCTATTACCGCCCGCCCCACCGCTCATGGCATATCCCCCCGAAGCCGTGGGGGAATTAAAGCACTCCCGAAATTGCCGGGCCAGAGTCGGCGCAGTACGTCAGAATCCGCCTCCGAAGTCCCCGCCGCCACCGCCACCGAAGTCGCCCCCGCCGCCACCGTCGCCGAAGCCGCCGCCGAAGTCGCCCGGGTCGAAGTCGGAGCCGGAGACGTCGCCGCCGTCGAAGCCTCCGCCGAAGTCGCCGCCGCCGTAGTCGGCCGCGTAGGCGGGGCTCGCCAGCATGGAGCCGAGGACCGTGCCGACCAGCAGGCCCGGGAGCATGCCGCCGCCGAAGTAGCCGCCGGCCCACGGGCCGTAGGCCGGGCCCGCGTCGTAGTACGGGCGGCGCTCCCCCGCCCCCGCGTCGACCGTGCGCACGTGCGGGTCCTCGCCGTCCCGCAGCCGTGTCGCGTCCGCCGCGCACACCGGGACCTCGCGCGGCGAGCCGCCGGGCGGCGTCCACAGGGCGTCCTCGGTGGAGGGCCCGTGGCGCGGGTCGAAGAAGCAGGGCGCCCGGCGCCCGGGCAGCGGACGGCCCTCGCGGCGCGCGGCGAGCACCGCCAGGGAGAACCGGCCGTCCTCCAGGGCCTGCGTCACGCCCCGCACGTCGTCCGGCCGCTGCGCGTCGTTCATGTACTGCTTGGCCTTCTCGTACGCGTCGAGCGCCCGCTCGAAGTCCGCGCGCATCGCGTCGTCCGCCCCGGCCTCCGCGGGGTGGAAGTCGAGCCGGTCGAGCTCCTCGCCGAACGCCGTGATGTCCTCGTCCACGACGACCCGCAGCTTGTCGAGCGCCTCGCGCTGCTCCGCCTCGCGCTTGCGGCGGCTGCGCCTGTTCAGGGCGTAGATACCGGCTCCACCGGCCACGACGACCGCGCCGACGCCGATCAGGGTGCCGGCCGACGATCCGTCGTCGCCCGCGTCCCAGGCGGCGGGGGCGGAGCCCTTGGCCGTACTGATCGACGTACTGACGAAGTCGTCGAGCTGGCTCTTGGCGGACTGGCCCTGCACGCTCTCCGCCGCGTTCTTGACGGCCGTCTGCGACATCACCTGGTGGTCCGCCCGCGCGTCGAAGCGGTCACCGACGCGGACCCCGTACACGCCGACGATCCCGGTCTTCGCACGCAGGTCGCTGAACAGCTTCTGCGTCGGGAAGTCGGCGGGGAGCACCGCCACCATCACCGGCTTGTCGGCGTCCTCGATCTTGTTCTCGAGCGCGTCGACGTCGTTGGAGGTGAGCCCGTCGGCCGCGCCGGGCGCGACGTAGACAGGGCTCTTCTCCAGCGCGTCGGCCACGGTCGACACATCCGTCGCGGCGGACGCGGGTGGCGCCACCGCGAGGGTGGCGCCCAGGGCGAGGAGCGGGGCGGCGAGGAACGCGAGGAAGGGCCTCATATACCGACGCTAACTCTCTTCGCCCGCAAACGCGGCCCCTACTCGACCGGTTCCACGCCCGCCCGCAGCAGACCGAACGTGTAAGCGTCCTCAAGAGCGCCCCACGACGCCGCGATCACGTTCTCGGCGACGCCGACCGTGGACCACTCGCCGGAGCCGTCGGTCGTCGAGATCAGGACGCGGGTCGTGGAGGACGTGCCGTGCTTGCCCTCCAGGATGCGGACCTTGTAGTCGACGAGCTCCAGCTTCGCGAGCTGCGGGTAGATCCGCTCCAGGCCGACGCGCAGCGCCCGGTCGAGGGCGTTGACCGGGCCGTTGCCCTCCGCCGTGGCGACGATGCGCTCGCCCTTGGCCCACAGTTTCACGGTGGCTTCGTTGGCGTGGGAGCCGTCGGGGCGGTCCTCGACGATCGCGCGCCAGGACTCGACCTGGAAGTACTTGCGCTCTTTGCCCTCGACCTCGGCGCGCATCAGCAGCTCGAACGACGCGTCGGCGGCCTCGTACGTGTAGCCCTGGAGCTCGCGCTCCTTGACCCGCTCGACGACCCGGCCGATCAGCTCGCGGTCGCCGCCCAGGTCGACGCCGAGCTCCTTGCCCTTGAGCTCGATGGAAGCGCGGCCCGCCATGTCGGAGACCAGCATCCGGATGTGGTTGCCGACGAGGTCCGGGTCGATGTGCTGGTACAGGTCCGGGTCGACCTTGATCGCGGAGGCGTGCAGGCCCGCCTTGTGCGCGAACGCCGAGACACCCACGTACGGCTGGTGCGTGGAGGGGGTCAGGTTCACGACCTCGGCGATGGCGTGCGAGATACGGGTCATCTCGCGCAGCGCGCCCTCGGGGAGGACGTGCTTGCCGTACTTGAGCTCCAGGGCGGCGACGACCGGGAAGAGGTTGGAGTTGCCGACGCGCTCGCCGTAGCCGTTCGCGGTGCACTGGACGTGGGTCGCGCCCGCGTCCACGGCGGCGAGGGTGTTGGCGACGGCGCAGCCCGTGTCGTCCTGGGCGTGGATGCCGAGCCGGGCGCCGGTGTCGGCGAGGACTGTGGAGACGACGGCCTGCACCTGTGCGGGCAGGAAGCCGCCGTTGGTGTCGCACAGGACGACGACGGAGGCGCCGGCCTCGTGCGCGGCGCGGACGACGGACTTCGCGTACTCGGCGTTGGCGCGGTAGCCGTCGAAGAAGTGCTCGCAGTCGACGAAGACCCGGCGGCCCTGGGCGACCAGGTAGGAGACAGTGTCGCGGACCATCTCCAGGTTCTCTTCGAGCGTCGTGCGCAGGGCCAGCTCGACGTGCCGGTCGTGCGACTTGGCGACGAGCGTGACGACCGGGGCGCCGGATTCGACGAGCGCCTTGACCTGCGGGTCCTCGCTCGCCTTGGCGTTCGCGCGGCGGGTGGCGCCGAAGGCGACGAGCTGCGCGTGCTTAAA
This sequence comes from Streptomyces sp. NPDC059897, assembly GCF_042730865.1. Taxonomy (NCBI): domain Bacteria; kingdom Bacillati; phylum Actinomycetota; class Actinomycetes; order Kitasatosporales; family Streptomycetaceae; genus Streptomyces; species Streptomyces sp. NPDC059897. Next base: position 205,688 of record NZ_JBHWKQ010000013.1, read on the forward strand.
GTCGATCTCTTCCTGCGCGCGGGCGAAGAACTCGGTGTCCCGGGGGTTGGCGCCTGGCCAGCCGCCCTCGATGAAGCCCACGCCGAAGTCGTCCAGGTGCCGGGCAATGGTCAGCTTGTCCGCGACGGTGAGGTTGATGCCCTCGCGCTGCGCGCCGTCGCGCAGCGTGGTGTCGAAGACGTGGAAGGAATCGTCGAGTTCAGTGGGCTGTGCACTGGGACGTTCACTGAGGCTGCTGCTCATGCTGATCTGGCTCCTGATGGGGATTCTCGGTCTACCGGAATGACCGGCTCCACCGTCCATCTATGATCCCTCGCGCTCTCCGCCTGGCTGTGGGTGGGCCAGAAACAGAAAAACCCCTCGCGGGTGCGAGAGGTCTGCGCGCGGGTCGAGGACGACGGTGTCCACCTGTACCGGGTCGTACGAGGCGGTCACTGCGGACCGGCGCGCCTGCTGCCAATAATCGTGGCGAACGAGAGCACGGCCTGAGTGTGCCACAGCCCGGCCGGGGGCCGGGCCGTGGTCTCACGATGCGGTCAGGCCGTCCGGCCGGCCTCGGCCCGCCCCCGCAGCGGCACCTCCCGTACGAGGAGCGCCGCCGCGAAGGCCACCGCGCACAGCGCCGCCGTCCCGACCGCCACCCCGTGCAGGCCCGCGACGATCCCCGCCGGGCCGCGGCCGTCGTGCGCCCGCCCGGCGAACACGGAACCGAGCACCGCCACGCCGAGCGAGCCTCCGACGGTCCGCAACAGCGTCTGCGTACCGCTCGCCGCGCCGATGTCACGGGGCTCGGCACTGTTCATGGTGATCAGCAGGGCGGGCTGAAGCAGGCACCCGAGGCCGGCGCCCAGGACGAGGGTCAGGGCGGATGCCGCCCAGGTCGCCGTCGCGGTGCCGAGCAGGAGCAGGGCCAGGGCACCCGCCGTGGCGACCGCGCCGCCCGCGATCGGGTAGTGCCGGTAGCGGCCGCCGTCGCCCACCCGGCGTCCGATGGCCAGTTGGGCGCCCATCATGCCGAGCATCAGGGGAAGCAGCAGCAGTCCGCTGCCGGTCGCCGACATGCCCCGTACGTGCTGCATGTACTGCGGCAGATAGGTGGCGGCCGCGAGCATCGCCGCCCCCGCCGTGAAGCTCAGCACCTGCGCGACGCCGAAGTTGCGGTCGCGGAACAGGCGGGGCGGGATCACCGGCTCGGCAGCGCGCCGCTCCACCGCGACGAACCCGGCGACGGCGGCCACCGAGACCAGCGCGAGCGCAACGATCCGCGGCGAGGTCCAGGCGTACGTCGTCCCGGCCCAGGTCGACAGCAGCGTGAGAGCGAGGATCGCGGCGGTGAGCAGTGCGGCGCCCGCGAGGTCGATCCGTGCCCGCACCCGCGTCGAGCGCAGGCGCACGCCCGCCCCGACGACCGCGAGGGCGACGGCCCCGACGGGCACGTTGACGTAGAACACCCACCGCCAGTTCAGCTGGTCCGTGAGGAGGCCGCCGAGCAGTGGTCCGCCGATCATCGCGGCGGGCAGCAGTACGCCGATGACGGACTGCGCGCGGCCCGCCTCCGCCGGGCCGAGCAGCGTCCCGATGATCGAGAGCGCGCCCACGAACAGGCCGCCCGCGCCGATGCCCTGCACCGCTCTGAACACGATCAACTGACCCATGTCCTGGGCGAGTCCGCACAGCACGGAGCCGGCGAGGAAGACGACGATCGAGGCGAGATAGCAGCCCTTGCGGCCGTAGAGGTCGCCGATCTTGCCCCAGAGCGGGGTGGTGACGGCCGTGGCCAGAAGATAGGCGGTCACCACCCAGGACAGCCGGCCCAGGCCACCGAGGTCGGCGACGATGACGGGCAGGGCCGTGCCGACGATCGTGCCGTCCAGCGTGGCGAGCACGATGCCGAGCAGCAGGCCCACGAGCACGGTCCGGGAGGGCGTCGCGCGCTCCTCGGCCGTCTTCTCCATGAGTGTCGTCATGGTCGCCCTCAAGCCGCGTACGGGCGGACGGACTTGGCGTCGCGCAGCGCGTGCGCCCACCACGTCAGCTGGTCGAGCATCGACTTCGCGGCGGCCTCCACGGCCGGGTCGTCGACGCGCCCGTCCGCGTCGAAGGCACCCCAGGCGTTGTGGAAGCTGACCGTGTTGCGGACGGTCGTGGCGTTCAACTCGGCCATCACCACGCGCAGTTGCTCGACCGCGCGGAGACCGCCGGCCAGGCCGCCGTACGAGACGAAGGCGATCGGCTTGCCGTGCCATTCCTGGTTGTGCCAGTCGATCGCGTTCTTCAGGGCGGCCGGGAAGCTGTGGTTGTACTCGGGCGTGACGAAGACGAACGCGTCGGCGGCCGCGAGGCGCGGTGAGACGCGGGCGAGCGCCTCCAGCACCTCCGGCGCGGGCTCCTCGCCGAAAGCGGGCAGCACGTCCGGCAGCGGGGTCTCGGTGAGGTCGACGACGTCGGTGCGCAGATCGCCGCGGCGGCCGAGCTGCCCGGCGAGCCAGCGCGTGACGACCGGCGCGAACCGGCCGTCGCGGGTGGAGCCGACGAGGACGGCGACGCGGAGCGGAGTGGTGTCGGACATGGCGGACCCCCTGGATGTGCACGGCTGGATGTGTACGGCGTACTCATTCGCGTACAACGTACACATCAATGTGTACGGCGTCTACTGGCGATACGCTGTACGCAAAGGGCGAGCGGGAGGAGCCGGAGCGTGGCGGCAGGAAAGAAGACCGAGGACGGAGAGGGACGGCTCGTCGAGCCCTCCCTCTGGGAGCGCCTTGAGCGGCCCGCGCCCGCCCGGCGCACGGCACTGACCCTGGAGCGGATCGCGGCGGCGGCCGTGGAGCTGGCCGACGAGGAGGGCGGCTCCGCCGTCACCATGCGCCGCCTCGCCGCCAAGCTGGGCGTCGCGCCCATGGCGGCGTACCGGCACGTCTCCGGCAAGGAGGACCTGTGGGCGCTGATGTTCGACCGGGTCTCGGCCGAGCTGTCCGTGCCCGACGAGGTGAGCGACTGGCGCGAGGTGCTGCGCTCCTTCGCGGTGCAGACGCGGGAGCTGATGCTCCGCCACCCCTGGCTCGGGCTGACGCCGCTGCCGGTCATCCAGCTCACCCCGGCGCGGATGGCCGTGGCGGAGCGGCAGTTGAAGGCGCTGGCGGGCAGGGACCTCGCCGCGGACGCGATGGTGGCCGCCCACCGAGCGGTCGCCTCGTTCGTGCACGGCGCGACGCAGACCGAGATCGCGCTGCTCCAGTACCGCGAACAGCACGACTGGAAGAGCGGCGCGGAGACCCGGCAGGCACTCGCCCCGCAGATGAACTACCTGATGGACAGCGGCCGTTACCCGACCTACCGCGCTTACACCCTGTCGGCGACCCGCAAGGACGACCCCGCGTGGGAGTTCGAGTTCGGCCTCGACTGCGTGCTCGACGGGATCGCGCGGCGGCTCGGGATCTGACGCCGCTCCCCCGCACGCCCCCGTACGAGAAGAAGCCCCGGCCCCTCCTGGTCGCAGGAGGGGCCGGGGCGTCGTGATCCGGTGGGGTCAGGGCCTGGTCAGGCGGCCTGCTTCGCCGCTTCGGCGGGGGCTTCCTCGGACTTGACCCGGTTCAGGTCGATGTCGCGGGTCTCGCGCATCAACAGGTAGACGACCAGCGAGACGGCCGCGCACCCGGCGACGTACCAGTAGTAGCCGGACTCGATGCCCGCGTCCTTGAACCAGAGCGCCACGTATTCGGCGGTGCCGCCGAACAGGGCGTTGGCGATGGCGTACGGGAGGGCGACGCCGAGGGCGCGGATGCCCGTCGGGAAGAGTTCGGCCTTCACGCACGCGTTGATGGACGTGTAGCCCGTGACGATGACGAGGGCGAGCAGGGAGAGGCCGAGGGCCGGCCAGAACGAGCCCGCGTGCTGGAGCAGCGTCATGATCGGGACCGTCAGGAAGGTCGAACCGATCGCGAAGGTGATCAGGAGCGGGCGGCGGCCGATCCTGTCGGAGAGTGCACCCGCGACCGGCTGGAGGCAGGCGAAGACGACGAGCGCGCAGAACGAGACGAGCGTCGCCGTCTCCTTGCTCAGGCCCGCGGAGTTCGACAGGTACTTCGTCAGGTACGTCGTGTACGTGTAGTACGCGACGGTGCCGCCCATGGTCAGCGCGATGACGAGGAACGCCTCGCGCTTGTGCGCCCACAGCGCCTTGAGGGTGCCCTTTTCGTCGCCGCCCACGGTGGCGTCGGCGTCGGCGGACTCCTCGTAGACGTCGGTCTCCAGCATGTTGCGGCGCAGGTAGAAGATGACCGCCGCGCCGAGGGCGCCGATGATGAACGGGATGCGCCAGCCCCAGCTGTGCAGGGCCTCGTCGGACATCGTGTTCTGAAGCAGGATCTGCAGGCCGAGGCCGACGATCTGGCCCGCCGTCATCGACACGTACTGGAAGCTGGACGCGAAGCCGCGCTTCTCCGGGGTCGAGGCCTCGGTGAGGTACGTGGCGCTGGCCGCGTACTCGCCGCCGACCGAGAGGCCCTGGAGCAGGCGCGCGATCAGCAGCACCGCGGCGCCGCCGTAGCCGGCCACTCCGTAGGTCGGCGCGACGGCGATGAGCACCGCCGACGCGGACATCAGGGTGACCGTGAGGGTCAGCGCCGCCTTGCGGCCCTTGCGGTCACCGACCCGGCCGAGCAGCCAGCCGCCCACAGGGCGCATGAAGAAGCCGACGGCGAAGATGCCGGCGGTGTTCATCAGCTGGGCGGTCGGGTTGTCGCTGGGGAAGAAGGATCCCGCGAAGTACGTCGCGAAGCTCGCGTACACAAACCAGTCGAACCACTCGACCATGTTCCCGGCCGAGCCGACCAGGACCTTCTTCCATTGTTCTCGTCCCATGATCGGCACGATGCGGGACTGGTCATGCTCAGGGCAAGAGCGCCCGGGCAACGATCATGCCTACTTGCGTTCATAGTGTTCGCGGGCGAGTTCGGCGAACGTCGCGAGCCAGTGGTCGGTCGTGAAGTCGCCGCTCTCGACGGCCGGGAGACCGGCGTCGAGGTGCTCCCGCGCGGCCTTCTCGAGCCGCTCGCGCACGGTGCCCTCCGGCAGCGCGTTCGCGATCGCGCGCAGGGACGCGGCGCGGGAGAGCGCGAGGCCGAGGAGGTGGCCGATCTGCGGGTCGCTGTGGTCGGAGACGACCGGTACGTCGAGCAGCGGGCAGGGTTCGCCGGCGGCCAGGGCCGGGAGGAAGCGGTCGAGCCAGGCGGCGAACTCGTCGGCGTCGGCGAACACGCGGCGCATCGCGTCGGCCTCCGTCAGGGCCGGGGACAGGAAGTCCTGGCCTGACGGCTCCCAGTGGGCGGGCGCGTCGTGGTCGTCGGCGAACCAGCCGCGCAGCCGCTCCCGTACGGCGTCCAGGGTGCGGCCCGGCAGTCCGGCCCGCTCCCCCGTGTCGAGGATCAGGCCGAGGGCGAAGGCGCTGTTGGGGTGGTTGCCGTGACGCACGGGATACGTGGCCTTCGGCAGCCAGTCGGTGAGGAGGCGGTCGACCGCGTCGACGGCGGGCTCGAAGGCGTCGGCCCAGCGGGTGCCGTGGCACTGGGCGGCGAGGGCGACGAGCCAGGCCCAGCCGTAGGGGCGCTCGAAGCTCGGGCGGGCCAGGAGGTATGCGGCCTCGGTGGCGAGGTTGTCGCGGGTGAGGTGGCGGTCCAGTACGTCGGCGTGGGCCTCCGGCCGGGTCCGGAGCAGCAGCCAGTGCATGTGGACCGAGCTGTGCCAGTCGTAGGCGCCGTAGAAGGCGGGGTGGAGGTCGGACGGGCGGGGGTTGTCGGCGGGTGAAGTGGTGAGGTGGGCCGTGAAGTTGGGGTATTCGCGGGTGACGTTGGCTGCCGCCAGCTGGGCGGTGTCCTCCGGGGTGAGCATGGTGGGTCCGTTTCGGTGGGGCGGGGGTGGGGTCGCGGGTGCGGGTGCGCGGGGTGCGTGTGCGTTGCCGGGTGCGGTGCTGCTTTTGGTTGCGTTCGCGCAGTTCCCCGCGCCCCTGAAAGGGGCGCGGGGAAC